>CAVFKD010000028.1:0-20455 GCA_963623095.1 bacterium
TTATATAATAATAAATTTTTATTTTATTTTAAATAGAAAAAGAAATTTTACTTTATTTAAAAGCATAAAAATAAGTTATTTTTTCAAAAATAAAAGGTATCAAATAAATTGATACCTAATATCTTATTTGTTTTTGATTGTAACATCGAGTTGATTGAATGGAATTTCAATCTTGTTTTCATCAAGAGCTTTCTTAACTTGATCAAGTAAATCGAAGTTAACTGTCCAATAATCTTCATTCTTCATCCAGACTCTTAATGCAATTGTAATCGCAGAATCATCATATGATTTTACTTTAACAAATGGTTCAGGATCTTTTAAGACTAAGCCATTATTGCTTGCGACTTCTTTGATAACTTTTAACGCTAATTCGACATCAGATGAATAAGCAATTGTGTATAATTGTTCAAGACGTCTAATTGGTTTAACTGAGTAGTTAATAATATTTCCACCGCTTAAAGAGCCGTTTGGAAGATAAATAACTTTGTTATCAGGTGTCTTTAAATGAGTATAAATAAGATTGATTTCTTCAACAGTTCCACTTGCACCTTGTGCTTCAATAAAATCACCTAATCTAAATGGTCTAGTAACAACTAAAATTACCCAACCAGCAATATTTGAAAGTGATCCTTGTAAAGCTAAGCCTAAAGCTACCGCGCAAGAAGAAATGATACTTGCTACACCTGTCATTTCAATTCCAATATAGCCAAAGAAGACAATTAAAGAAATAATTTTTAATACTTTTCTTGTAATGTTATAAACTGCATTACATACTAATTCATCTTTACCCTTTTTTCTTAAAGAATTTCTTAATCCTTTTGCGAATTGGTTAATAATTACAAATGCAACAATTAATAAAGCAATACCAATAATAAGTTTAATACCAGTTGTTAAGCACCAAGATTTAATTGCTTCCCAAATACCTGCCCAAGAAAAACTAGATGTTGTTTCTGTGGTGGTAGTTGCTGCATCTTCTAAAAAATTTATCATTTTGTTTCCTCCCTTTCTTTTTAACGTAATAATTTTATAACTAAGAAGTATATTTTTAGTTAATTTTTATAATTAATTTGACTAATTTTTAATTGTAAAGAATTATTGTTTTTAAATGTATTTAATTCTAGTTTTCCTTTTAAAAAGCCATATTCATAATGACGATCAACGCTTAAATTAAAACCTATAAAAGATAAGCACTTGCTCAATACTCCTTTAATATGAATATTTTTAAATGGATAAATAATATTTGTTGGACATTTTATAATAAAATAAGGCTCTTTATAATCTTGTCCAAATGGTCTTAATGTTTGTAAAAATAAATAATTTTCGTAATTTAATTCATCTATCGAAGTTTCAATATTTATCTCTTCATTTGGAGTTAATATTCTTCCTTCACATAGTTTATTAATCGCGATTTTAAAAGCTTCTAAATCATCTTTTTTAATTGTTAAACCTCCGCTTAAAGCGTGACCTCCAGAAGTTAATAAAAACGAACTTAAACAAGGAAATACATCGGTTAAAAGAAAGCCATTTAAAGTTCTTGCAGATCCTTTTAAAACACCCTCTTCACCATCGGTAAAACAAATTGTAGGAACATTATATTCAAGCATAATCTTGTTCGCGATAATACCAATTAATCCTTCTTTGATATGTGGTAAATATATAACCCATACTAAATCATTTTTTACATCTTCTAATGATAAAGTAGAAATTATCGAATTAGTTAAAGATTTTCTTAATCGATTATTTTCTAAAATAAGATATCCTTTTCTTCTTATTTCATTAATATCTTCTGAAATTAAAAATCTTACTCCTTCATTGACGTTATTATCTTCAATCATTCTACCTAAAGAATTAATTTTAGGAGCGATTGTAAAGGAAATATCATTTTCATCAACGAATTGTTTTCCTTCTAATAAATATTCAAATTGAGGATATTTATTAACCTTCATTGCTTCAATAGTTAATCTTACAATAGTTCTATTATAAGATTTTAAACTCATCATATCCGATAAAGTTCCAATTCCACCTAAAACCATTAAATAAGGATCAACATATCCAAGGACGATTCTAGATACATTAAAACAAACATATGCCGCGCATTGAGGTAATTTTGATCCATCAGTTTTTAAAAATGGATGAACAATCGCATAAGCATTTGGAAGGCTTTCACCTATTTCATGATGATCAAATATTAATACATCTACGCCGTTATCAGTTAAATAAGAAACTTCTTCATTTAAAGAAATACCATTATCGACCAAAATAACTAATTTAAAGCCATTTTGGACTAATTTAACGGCATTTTCATGGCTTAATCCATATCCATCTTTATATCGAGAAGGAATATAGAATTTGACGTTGTAATGTAATATTTTAAACATCTTAACCATGATGGAAGTAGAAGTAAAACCATCGCAATCATAATCGCCATAAATTGTTACTTTTTCATTGTTTTTAATCGCAAGTTTAATACGTTCAACCGCTTTTTCAATGTTTAAAAATCTTAAAGGATCTTCTAAATCATCGAAGGTTAAAACTTTAGTCATATTATCATAATCTTCCATTGAAAGATTATACGCTTTTAATAATTTGCTTTGGAATGAATTCATATTTCCCTCCTAAAGTAAAAGGCTACAATTGTAGCCTTTAAGTTAGTCATTAATGCCAGGAATGATAGCTTCACGAGCTTCAGAACCAGGGTTTTTATTTTTAAGTTTTGCTTCTTCCATCTTCTTTTTATTGTGTTTTTCTCTATTGATTGAGATATTCCAATGTAAATGTTTAAAGAAGAATAAATGACAAGGAAGAGCAAGTAATATTGTGCAAATGTAACCAATGAAGATTGTAATAGCCATTGCACCATAAGTTGAGAATACACTTGCAGTTAAAGGTGAAGCAAATGCAACAACGAATGTAGAAACAATTGCGAATAAGCTAATTAATGTAACAGTTCTAGTTTCACTAGCGAATACTTGTTTTGCAATTGCGGTTCTTTCTTCTAATGTACCAACTTTAATTTTGTTTTCTCTTAATAATGCTTTATTCTTTTCATAAAGTGGGATTTGAGAAATAACTACGACAATTAATCCTGCCGCAATACCAGTTAATGATAATGCTGACATACCAATTCTACTTGCAACATAGAATGAGATTGCAACTAATGAAGTTGGGATTAAAGTTACTAATGTAGCTAAACCATAAGTATGGCCATATCTTACTAAGACGAATACGAATGATAATCCAGCGAATAATGATACAACGATAATCGCTGATGTTGTTAAATAATTAACACTTGAAGAATTAACTCTTACAATGTGAGCTTGAACATTATAATCAGTTGTTGAATATTGTGTTTTTGATTGAATTGTTGAAATAAAATCATTATTTTCAATTGCTTCTGCTTCTGTTGAAATAGAATCTAAAGCGATAGAAACATATGCGACGTCATGTTTTTGAACAGTTGTATAATCTTCTGCTTCTGGTAAAACATCTTCAACAACATTAATGTTGATTGTATAAATTTTTGATTCGATTTCTGGATAATTTTCTTTAAAGAACGCTCTGACGTCTTCAGATTTTTCAAACATATAATGATTTGATGAAGAATCAACATATGATGACATTTCAATACGAGTATATGATTGAGCATCATTTGAAACATTAAATACGTTTGTAGAAGGAATAATAACGAATACAGAAATTAAAATTACACATAAGCCTGAAATAACAGTTGCGATAATAGAATTTCTTTTAATATTCTTAATAGGATCAATTTTTTCAATGATTTTTGTTTCTTTAGATTCAATCTTATCTTCATTAGATTTAACTCCAAAGATAGAAGTTTTTTCACTTGCGAGTTTGTTATGAGTTAACCAATACATTGCGAATAATGTATATAAACGATTAACAATTAAACTTACACATACACCGATTAATAATACTGCAGGGAATAATTTAGTTTGAGAAGAAACTGCATTAACTGCGATAATTGTAACGAATAAACATAAGACAGTTACATCAATTAAATTAACTAAAGTAGATTTACTTGCGAGTTGATTTGCTTTAATTGATGATTTACCATTTTGTAATTCTTTTTTGAATTTTGTTAAGTAAATACTTACATAAGCAAAATTAATAATTAAGGAAGCTAGGAATCCTAATGCAACCATTGTTGTAAATGTATATTCAAAGAAATTAAATACAATTAATTGGATAAATAAACTTAGGATGATAGAAGTAAATCCTGCAAGTCCTGTAAGTCTAAATCTAGCGATTAAATAAATTAAAGCAATAATACTTGCACCTACAATGCTATAAATAATGATATTTGTATATGAAGAACCTTCACTTGCTTCAATTCTTTGAGTATATAATCTATCCATTGAATAACTTGAAGCACCATAGTTAATAATTCTTTCAATTGTATGCGCGGAAGAAGCAACCATTTCTGTTTGAGTATAGTCATATGCAGAAATTCTAAATGAAGCATCTTGATAATCACCATTTGAATCTTCTGTATAAGTAAAGTTATCAGTTGGAACTAATGCAAGAATCTTATTTCTAATTTCTTCTTGTCTAATTGTTTCTGTATCTTGATAAGCTTCAACATATGAATCTTCATCAGTTTTATCAAGCCATAAAACCATAACACCAGTAATATTGTTTGAATCTTCAGAATCAGAATTGTATGTATCCATGAATTTTGTATAAGCATCATTACATGTATCAACGAATTTTTTGAATTCTTTTGCGTCTTTTAATGAGACAGATACATAAGGAGTTGATGAACTCCATTCAACTTCTGCGCTACCAATGACGAATGGTTCTTCCATTTCTAATGAATAATCAGGGTCATTTGATAATAATGTAGAAACTGTAATTTTACCTGTAGCTTCAACTGATCTTAAGACATAGTCTAAATCAGTTTCAGTTTCAGCATTCATTTTGATACGAATGTAGTTTTCATCACCATCTTTAGTACTTTCTGTTGCGACACTTGCGTTTTCAACACCAGCATCTTCAAGTCTATTAACAACGATGTTACCAATATTTTCAATGGTATTATTTTCACCTAAATCGACTTTGTATAAAGTTTCATAACCACCTTCATATTCTAAGCCTGAAGTGATATTTTCTAGTTGTGGTTTTGTACCACAGACAATGATCAATAATGTAGAAATTATCAATAATAAGAATCCATAGAATCGACGCATTTTCTTCCTCCTAAATAAATTTCATTTTTTTAATAAATGAGATTTTTGATATTTGACTTATTTATATATATAAATAAATCACTTATTTATTTCAATAAATCGTTTTATAGTATACTATTTATATTTATTATTTTCAATAATAAGGTATTAAAAATAGATAATTTTACCAACAAAAATATTCCAAACCTTAATTGTAACTAAAAAAGAAAAAGAAGGATAATAATTCCTTCTAGTCTTTTGTAAATAAATCAATATTGAAATGTTGATAAGCAAGTTCTGTAGCCACTCTACCACGTGGAGTTTTATTAATTAATCCAAGCTTTAATAAGAATGGTTCATAAACTTCTTCAAGGTTATTAACTTCTTCACCAATAGTTGAAGCAAGAGTTTCAAGTCCTACTGGTCCCCCGTTAAATCTTTTAATTAAAGTTTTGATATAACGAGTATCGATATCATCTAATCCTAAAGCATCAATTTTTAAGAAATTTAATGCTTCAAGAGTAAGATCTAAAGAAATACTTGTTTCATCTTTATAAGAAGCAAAATCTCTAACGCGTCGATAAATTCTATTCGCGATTCTTGGAGTTCCTCTACTTCTACAAGCAATTTCTCTTGCCGCTTCATCATTAATTGGTGTTTTAAAAACTAACGATGTTCTTTTTACAATATTAGTCAATTCTTCATTAGTGTAATAATTAAGTCTTGAAGTAATACCAAATCTATCTCTTAAAGGTGAAGATAAATCACCAGGTTTTGTAGTTGCGCCAAATAAGGTAAAAGGCGCAATATCGATAGAAATGTTTCTTGCTTCATCATCTTTACCAATCATTAATGTAAGGGTAAAATCTTCCATCGCACCATATAAGATTTCTTCAACGACACGAGGAATACGATGAATTTCATCAATGAATAAAATATCACCAGGTTCAATAGTTGATAAAATCGCGGCTAAATCGCCTGGTTTTTCAATACTTGGTCCATTGACAAGTCTTATATTTGTACCCATTTCATGGGCTACAACATAAGCTAAAGTTGTTTTACCAAGTCCTGGAGGACCATAGACTAAACAATGGTCTAATACTTCATTCCTCTTTTTAGCCGCAGAAATGAATACTCTTAAATTTCTTTTCATTTCTTCTTGGCCAATATAATCATCAAAAGTTAATGGACGAAGTGATTTTTCTTCTTCCACTTCTTTATTATCTTTTTTATTTGGATCTAACATTCTTGCCATATTATTTCCTCATCATTCTTAATACACGGGTGATATATTCTTCTGTTGATAAAGTATCATCCGCGATTAAATCAATACAATTTTCTATTTCTTTTTGCTTAAATCCTAAGCCTTTTAAACCGATAATTGCATCATCAATATTGCGATTTCTAACAATATTTTTAGGTTGTGATTTACCAGTCGCGAAATTAGATAAACTGCCTTTTAAATCAAGAATAATTTGTGAAGCAGCCTTAGGTCCAATACCATCTAATTTCTTTAAGCGCTTAATATCTTCATTTTCAATCGCAGTAATAAATTCGTTAATTGTAATGCCTTTTAATGCGCTTAATGCAGTCTTAGGACCAACACCTTTACAAGAAATAAGCTTATTAAAAACATCTTTTTCTTCAAGAGATTTAAACCCGACAAAGTATTCTTCATCCTCTCTTAAAATATGAACAATATAAATAATTAATTCATCACCAATCTCAAATAATGATGAATCAATAACTAATACTTCATAGCCAATTCCATTGACATCAATGACAATAGAATTATCAAATATGCAAACAATTTTCCCTTTTAAATAATAATACATATTAGATTTTTTCTAGCAAGATAATGCCTAAAAAAGCAAGTAGGCATAAAAATGCTGAAATTAAACCAATATAAACACTTTTAAGATTTTTATCTTGCATAGAATTCTCCTTTCTCTATTTGCTATATATACCAATAGTAGCTTTATTTTCATTAATGGATTTAATTCTTATTGTATATTTTAAAGAATTACCATCATTGAATTTAAATTCACTTAAAGAAGTTCCTTTAATAAAAGCATCTGTTTTATAATTAAATGTTGTAGTTAAAACAGTGCTTGGATTCTTTTTAGAGACAATATCAATTAAGTCATTGTCCTTATTTAACATAATACTAGTATTAGAATGTGCGATAGTAACATATTTTGAATCTGGAATTTCTGTTGGATAAGAATGAATATATTTAAATGTTTTAACTTTAGAATCAACTAAAGCTAAACGTGCATCGACATGATATATTTTAACAAATGTATGATCAATTAATTGATAAGAACCATATTTATTTTTCATATCGAATTCATTTAATCCTGTTGGAGTATATAATTCGACTAATAAATATTCATCAAATGGTGAAGATGAAAAATCACTGCTAGAAGGAATAATTAATGCACTTCCTTCATCTTCTAATGAAGTTAATTCATAATCTCCTTCACCTGTTACTAATGTAGGAGTTAACCAATCAAGTTCAAATTTAGAAAATGAATTTTGATCACCAATATTTTGATCCATCATATCTAATTTTCCAACTGGAGAAGTAGAAGATGCATAATAATCTGATAAACCTAATAAATGGCCAAATTCATGAATATAAATATGTCCATCGACTAATAAATTATTATTGCTATCTTTATAATTACCATATTTTAAATAATTATAGCTTAACCAAGTATAACTTGGACAAGTTGGATTATCAACATTGCTTGCTTCAGTATTAGTTACAGTATATGCGAATAATGTAGTTAATAAATTATCCTTCATATTTGGTGTTAAGCTTGTATTATAATATTCTTCATAATAAGAAATACAATTATTACCACTTCCATATGTTTCCCAATCATCATTTGGAAAAACTAAAGCTAAACCATCATAATATCCATCTTTATCCTTATCATAATTTTTCATTAAATCAGGATATTGAACATTTAACCAAGTAATTACTTTATCTTTTAAATAAGTAATTGGGTCTGAATGATTAGCAGTTTGGACATGTTCTAATAAACTAATTCCTAAAGGACAATAATCAGTAACTGTTCCTTTTAAACTGAATTTACCATAGCTAGATTTTTTATAATAACTTGCAACAGATTCATATCCTGTAGGATGTTCACTACCTTCCACATTATAACTATCACCAAAAAATACATTATAAATGTCTTTTTTAGTTTGTTCTTCATCTAAACCTAAACTAGAAGGAGTAAAATCAGAAAAATAGACTGGAACAACAATTAATTCTTGTTCACCTTTGGAAGGGAATAAATGTTGATTTAAACCCGTTTTTACTTGGCTTAAAGTAATTTTTTGTAAAGGATTCTCTTTAGTTTCAGATGTAGTTTCACCACATGATACTAGAGAAATACTAGCGAGAGTTACTAAAGCGCATGATAAGATTTTTTTCATTAAAATTCCTCCTATTCGAAATAATCAAATTCGAAATCACAAAGAGTAACGCTATCCCCATCTACTGCGCCCATTTCTTTAAGTTTGTCATCAACCTTTAAGTTACGTAAGATTGATAATAATTTTAAGACACCTTCATCAGATGTTAAGTTGATTAAAGAATAAGTTCTTTCAATTCTTTCACCACAAATCTTAAATGCATGTGGTCCAACTTTTTCAATTCTAAATTCTTCTTTTAAGTCAAGATGTGCATCATATACTTTAACATCTTGATCTTTTTCTTCATATAATGGGAAGTATTCAGCATTCGCTAATACGTCTTTAATCTTATATAGAAGAATATCAATTCTATCATTAGTTAACGCTGATATTGGATAAACATCATATTTACCTTCTAACGCTTTTTTAACATTTAAATATTGTTCTTCAGTGATTTCATCTTCAACTTTAGAACAAGCAACAATCATAGGTCTTTTTAATAAATTAAAACCATAAGTTTCTAATTCTTTGTTGATGACTTCAAAATCATTTAATGGATCATCATGAGTCATATCAAGAACATGAACAATAACTCTACATCTTTCAATATGTCTTAAGAATTGTAATCCTAAGCCTTTACCTTGAGATGCACCTTCAATAAGTCCTGGTAAATCAGCGACTACGAAAGATGAACCATCTTTTAAATATGTAACACCTAAATTTGGTGTAATTGTTGTAAATGGATAATCAGCGATTTCTGGTTTTGCTGCAGAAATTACACTTAAAAGTGTAGATTTTCCAACACTTGGTAATCCAACTAAACCGACATCAGCGAGAAGTTTCATTTCTAAAGTAATAGTTCTTTCTTGTCCTGGAAGACCATTTTCTGCGACTTTTGGTGCTTGAATAACACTAGTTGTGAAACAAGCATTACCTCTTCCACCTCTTCCGCCTTTTGCGACAACAAATTCTTGTCCATCTTTAGAAAGATCCGCTAAAAAGGTATGTGCTGGTTCTTCAAAAACAACAGTTCCTACTGGTACTTTAACATAGATATTTTCTGCTGCATGGCCATACATTTTTTTCTTTTGACCTTTTTCTCCATCTTCAGCTTGGATTTTTTTAACATGTGAGAATCTCATTAAAGTAGATTCATCACTTGTAGCTTTTAAAATGATGCTACCTCCACGGCCTCCATTGCCACCGTCTGGTCCACCAAATTCATTTGATTTAATATGTAAAAAAGAAAGGGCTCCGTTACCACCTCTTCCAGCTTTAACAACAAAAGGTCTTGTTTTATCAATAAACATATTCATTAGTCTCCTTTCTTAATCATGTAATAATTATACAAATAACGATAAAAAATCTCAATAAATAATCTCTTCTTTTATCCTTTAGGATAAATATAAGATATTAATGAGAAATTAAATAAATAAAAAGCATCTGGATAACCCAAATGCTTGATAACAAAATTAATTATTTCCTTCGACTGGAACAACTGTTGCTTTAGTTCTTGATTTACCCCAGCGGACGAATTTAACAATACCATCGCATGTAGCGAAAATAGTATCATCTCCACCTTTCATAGTGTTAACACCTGGATAAATTTTTGTACCACGTTGGCGATAAATGATTGATCCTGCTGTGCAGAATTGACCATCTGAGACTTTACAACCTAATCTCTTAGATTCTGAGTCACGACCGTTCTTTGTAGAACCGACACCTTTTTTAGAAGCAAATAATTGAATATTTAATTTAAACATCATAGTTTGCACCTTCTTTCGTATTTATTTTATTTTTATATATTTTGGATAACTCTCTTGTATAGTTTGTAATTGAATAATAATTACATCTAGAACCTTTAACGATTCACTATCAGGTTTAAGAATAACTTTAGCGTATCCTTCTTCTAAAGATATCTCTTCAATGTCATCTTTATTAAATGCATTGAAACCGCCTGTAACTATACTTGATACTCCAGCACAGATTAAATCTTTGCCAGAATCGGCAAATCCTGCATGACCTTTAACTTCAAGACCATAAGATTTACCATCATGCGAAATCACACTAACTTGGATCATATTAATTAAGCATTAATTGATTCGATTGTTAAACATGTGTATGGTTGACGATGACCTTGTTTTCTACGATAGTTAGCTTTGCTCTTATATTTGAAAACTAAGATTTTCTTTTGTTTGTCTTGTTTTTCAACTTTAGCAACTACTGTAGCACCTTTAACATATGGTGTACCAACTTTTGTCTTATCACCTGAAACAAGTAATACTTTGTCGAAAGTATATTCAGCACCTGCTTCAACATCTAACTTTTCAGTAAAGATTTTTTGACCAACTTCAACTTTAATTTGCTTTCCGCCAGTTTCGATAATTGCGTACATAAATTTCGTTACCTCCTATTTTCTATAGACTTAGACTCGCTTTTAAGGTAGACATTGTCATTTTAAAACCTATTCAATGCGGTTGAGGCCCTCTATAAGGCGACAACACTAATATAATATCAATTAAAATTTGCTAGTTCAACAAAAATATATTATATTTTAAAAAATTTTTAGTATATCGGACAATAATTCTTCGCTAGTGACTATTAAAGTTATTCCTTCTCTTGCTCTAGTTAAGCCCTGATACAGCATTTTAACTAAAGGATAAGGCTTAGAATCAATATCTTTTGACATTAATTTACCATCTTGGTAATAGAAATAATCATTTAAAATCATGACAACTTTTTGGAAATCTTGTCCTACTACTTTATCAGAATCTAAAGATGTTACCTGTTTTTGTAATAAAGGATCATTAATTGTATTTGGATATGAAATAAAACTATATCCATCGATAGATAGACTTATCGCTCTTTGAAGAGCTACAAGATAATTAGATTCATAAATAATTTTACAATTAGAACTAATCTTCATGTTTAGATTATATTTCTTTAAATCAAATACGCATTCGATGAAATTAGCCACATCGACATTTGATCTAATTTTATTAGTTAAGCGATAATGAGTCTTTTTAGTTGAATTTAAAATTAAATTAATAACATTCTTTGCGTTATCACTACTAAAAATAACTTGATTTGCGTCATAACTAAATATGCATTTTTTATTATTATCTTTAATATAATTAACTAATCTTTCAAATTTAAAATATGGATAGATTCTTTGGGTTTCATCAAAGAAAATATAATCAAATTTTTCTAAAGTTTTACAAGAGATTTTAGATAGTTCTTTAATGCTCAAATTAGATATAGAATCATTTAATTTAATATGTCCTTCACTAAGAGGTTCTACATTAATGATTAATACTTTTCCATAATTAGACAAATCCTTAGCTAAATCGTATAAAAGTAATGTTTTACCAGTTCCTGGTTCACCAGTAATGGCAAATATATCTTGTTTATCTTGCTTAATAAAATCCTTAATCTTCTTTTTAATATCTCTTTGATGAGGTGTTAAAATATATTTTCCGTCAATGAACTTTTTATTATCATTTAAAGGTGAAACTAAGATATTTTTTGGATTATAAATCTCATCAAGATTAATACTATTATCTAAAGGTAAATTTAAGTATTTAAGCAATTCTTCTTTTGAAGATTCAACAAGCTTCTTATTCTCTAATTTATATAGCTTATTTTTAATGCTCTTATAAGTAAAATGAACCATATTTGGTTTACCAATTACACGAGTAAAATAAGAGTTTTGCTTTAATTGATCTAATACCTTATTTAAAGGAATATCACCACTTTTAAGCTCAATATTAACAATAGTATCTTTAGTGATTTTTAATAGATCCATTTCTTTATTTAAATGGGGTACTACATAACCAAAAATAAATCCATTTATTAAAGGAGAATTATCTTCTATTCCTAAGAATTTTAATAGTTTTTCAATGTCTTGAATTTCATTATGATGATATTCTCTTCCATTATAAAAATCGCAAAGATATGAAACATATTTTTGAGATAATTCTTCATTTTTAGAAAGTTTAACTAAATCAAATAAAGACACTAACTTATAAGACATATGATCACCTATTTTTTAAATCCCGCTAGAGCGATAGGACTTGTTTTTAAATAATAAACTTCATTATTATTAACAATTTCATTATAAATATCTTTGTTAGTTTTAGAAGCACCAGAAGCATTTAAAGCTTCCATTGGAGATTTATTTGAAATATAAAAAGTTAGTAATCCTTTTTCATTTCTCTTTTTAATAATTGGTAAAATAACTTCTTGTTTAGTATTTGAATAAATATTTTCCATCATAAAATTATCTAAGAATAAATATTTAACATTAACTAACATATCATAATCAAATTCATAATTAGCTTGATTAAAACGATAATTGGAAGATAAATCATTAAAAAATCCAATACAATTTATATAAGCAATATATTCTTTAACCAAACTTAAAGAAAGTGATTTAGCAAAAACAGACATCATAAAAGATTTTCCAATGCCATCTTCACCATAAAGATAAATACCTTTATTCACTTCTATTCCTTTTGCGATTTTAGCCATTTTGGTTACTACTTTAGTTCTATCATTAGAAAAATAATTTAATAATTCTTTTAATGGATATAAAAAGCATTCTTCTTCCGCATCACAAATAATAAATTTAGATTTAATATTATCAATATCTTTTTTAAAGGAACAACGATCAATAATTTCTTCTAATTTATTTGTTTTATCATCGTAATATAATTTTAATAAATATCCCTTTTTAGAGCATTCTTTTAAACCTAAACAATTCTTACATTTAGAAGAATCTTTCATGACACGATTAAATTTAGATACATTGTCATATACAAAATTTTCCGATAGATTATTTGAATTAATAAAATCAACCATCTCTTTATTTTGATAGATATTTTTAAATGTATCTTTCTTTATTTTTTCAATTTCTTTATAGTCAAGAGAAATAATATCTTCAATATCAATTGCCATATTATAATCCCTCGATTAAGGAAGATAAGTCTTCTTTTGATATTTCTTCATCTTTAGTTTCATTTTTTGAATTATCATTATTATATTCTTGCTTTTTACGACGATTATTTTGTTTTAAATAATTCATCGCATCTAAAGTAGAAGTTATTCCTTCTCTATTAATACTCGCGGCAATTTTTGTAACATATGTTCTTGATAATTGGTTATTGTTTCTTTCTAAGCAATAATCAATTAAAACATTAATAACTGAAGAATTTAATCCATAATTTTCATTTAATTCAGTGATTAATTTAATATCACTTGGAGATACCGCGCCATTATTTTGTTTTAATTTCAAATAATCTAATGCAGAATATGTTTGCATAATTTCAATCTTTTTGCCGATCTTACTTGTAGAATCATAAGCGATGTTATTTGAACCATTCTTTCTTAAAACTTGATAAGATTTATCTTTAATGCAAAGATCTTTTAATCGATCATAATCAATTTTTTCTTTTTCTTCAGGAAGATAGCATTGAGAAACATAATCTGACATTATTTCTTCATTTACCCCATATAATAAAGCAATTTCCGAAATCTTTTTCATATCAGATTTTTTAATTGATTTAGGAAGAATATTTAAATTTTCAATGCATGATAAAAATTTTGCATTATCAAAACCTTTGGATACATCAATAACTTTTCTTCCATATCCTCCGACAATGTTTAATGTTGAAGAATAATCATCATAATTCATATCTGATTGATAAACATCTTTATAAGATGCACTTATTTCATTAAAGCCATCTAAATCTAATTTTTTAGTTTTATATCTTCTAAGATATTGTTGAACTTTCTTTTCACCAATTTTTTGGATTAATAAACCTTTTAATAATATATCATCAAAAAAATCTTTTGGAGTTTTTGGTGCATATAAAACAAATTTGAAAAATGATTGATCTTTATCTTTTTTATAATAAGTTCTAATTAAACCAATACCTTCTAACTTACTTTTCGCGCTTGTTAAAGAAGTAATATCAATACTCATTTCATTGAGTAATTCATCTAAAGTAGCGATATCAGATTTCTTTTTAAAATCTCCATATAAAGTTAAATATAAAGATACTGCCACACTTCCAATAAATGGTTGATAAAGCATAGTCAAAGTATCGTGATCAAAATCACTGATAATTGAATTTAAGTATACTTCATAAAAATCTTCTTTGTTTAGATAAATCATTTTTCTCACCTACTTATAGTAGTTTACAATTTTATAGGGTCAAATTAAAGGATTATTTTTAAATATCAGTAATTGAAATAAGAATGTAAGCCCTTATATTTATCAAAATAAGTAAAAAGATTATTTTATTCTTTTCTATTAATAGAAAATATAATAGAATGTTAAAGTATTTTGTTTAAAATATAAATGAAAAAGAGGTTTTATATGAATATTACTAAAAAAACAAAAGTTGTATGTACAATCGGTCCTGCAAGTGATACTTATGAAAAATGTTTAGAATTATATCACGCAGGTATGAACGTCATGAGAATGAATTTCTCACATGGTTCTTATGAAGAACACGGTAAAAAAGTCGCGATCGCAAAAAAATTATGGGAAAACGATAAAATTATCATGCCTTTAATGTTAGATACTAAAGGTCCTGAAATTCGTACTCATTTATTTAAAGACGGCAAAGCTAAATTCGAAACAAATTCAATTGTTAGAATTTCTATGACAGAAGTATTAGGTGATTCAACTCACTTCTCTGTTACTTATGCTGGTTTATTCGATGATTGTGAAGTTGGTCAACACATCAAATTAGATGATGGTAACATCACTTTCTTAATCGTTGAAAAAGATAACGCTAAAAAAGAATTAGTTTGTAAAGCTTTAAATCACCACGAAGTTAAAGATAGACGTGGTGTCAACTGCCCAGAAACAAAAATCCAAATGCCTTATATTTCTGAAAAAGATTATAATGATATTGTTTGGGGTACAAAACAAGAAGAAGTTGCATTTATTGCAGCATCATTCGTTAGAGACGCAAACGACGTATTAGATATTAGAAAAATCTTAGTTGAAAACGGTCGTTCAGATATTAAGATTATTTCAAAGATTGAAAATCCTCTCGCAGTTAAAAACATTGATGATATCTTAAAAGTTACAGATGCAATCATGGTTGCTCGTGGTGACTTAGGTGTTGAAATTCCTGCAGAAGATGTTCCAGTAGTACAAAAATTATTAATTGAAAAATGTAGAATTGCTGGTAAACCAGTTATCACTGCTACACAAATGTTAGATTCTATGAAATCTAATCCAAACCCAACTAGAGCGGAAGTTTCCGACGTTGCTAACGCAGTTTCTTCTGGTACTGATGCAGTTATGTTATCTGCAGAATCCGCAAGTGGCGAATATCCAGTTGAAGCAGCTTCAATGCAAGCAAAAATTTCAACAAAGATGGAAAAATATCTTCCTTATGCACATTTAGCTAACGAAGCATTTGAAACATCAAATAAAAACAACAACGATGCTATTTCAAACGCAGTTGCAACAACAGCGATCTTAATTGATGCAAAATTAATTGTTGTTCTTGCAGAAACTGATGAAGCAATTTCTCGTTTATCAAAAGCAAGACCTTGCTGCCCAATTTTATCTGTATCTGATGATATGAAGATTTGTAGAAACTCTTCATTAATGTGGGGTGTTTACCCAACATATATTCCTTACATTCCTCAATTAATTGAAGAAATGGAAGTATTCGCATTATTCAAAGCTAGAGAACTTGGTATTCCTGCAGGAAGCAATATCATCTTAACTGGTGGTACTCCAACAGGTTCTAACAAGACTAACTTCATGAAAATTATTAGAACAAGAGAATTTAAAGAAATGGAGGACTAATTATGGAATATGTCATTTCAATTGATTTAGGTGGAACAAATTTAAGAATTGCGATTGTCTCAAGTGACTTAAAGATTGTTGAAGTTATTAGAGAAAGCACAATAAAAAACGATAAAGACAAATTATTTGAACAAATTTGTCGTATGATTGACTCTCTTCCTTATGAAAAATATAAAGTCAAGAAAGTCGGTATGTCTGCCTGCGGATTAATTGATGGTGACCATATTACATTATTACCTAATTTAAAGATTAAAGACTTTGACTTAAAAGATCGTCTTGAAGCTAAATATGGATTTAAAGTAAACATTAGAAACGATGCAAATTGCACTGCTCTTGCTGAAGCAACATTTGGATCAACTAAAGATGTAAAAGATTCATATTTCATCACTATCTCAACTGGAATCGGAGGATGTTTAATCCATGATTCAAATATGGTTAATTTACCATTTGAAATTGGTCATATGTTAGTTCATTATAAAGATGGTTATGATGAATTTGAAAAATTATGTGCAGGAACAGGAATGGAAAATTTAGCTCGTGCATATGGTTTAGAAGTAACAGGTTGTAAAGATTTCTTTGAAAAAGTCGCGAACGATGATAAAAAAGCATTAGAAGTATTAGATGTTTGGACTACTATGGTTTCAACATTTATCGCAAATACACAAATGGAATTCAATGTTGATAAATTCTGTCTTTCCGGCGGAGTTATGAAATCATCCGCGTATTTCTTAAAAGAACTCGAAGAAAAAGCAAATAAGATTGTTAAAAATTATCCATTAAAACCAGTAAAAATTGTTCTTGCTAAAATGGATCAAGATGCTGGATTATTTGGTGGAGTTGCAGTCGCTTTAAAAATTAAATAACTATAAAGACATCACTTCATTGTGATGTTTTTATTTATAAATTTTTATAAAAATATTGTATTATTTTTAATAGAATCATATAATTTAAAAGGTTATGAAAAAGACATGCTTATAGAAAAATTTTAGAGAGAGCTAGTTGGTGAAAATGCTCACAAGACTATAAGAACTACTTTGGAGCCTTCTAGAAATAGACGTTTATCGCGTTAAGATTTTAATTAAGAGTATATCAATATTAGATATAAACTAAGGTGGTACCGCGTTAAAACGTCCTTATTTGAAGGATGTTTTTTTTATTTACAAGGAGGAAAAATTATGAAATTAACATGTTTAGATGGAAAAGTAATTGAAGTTGAAAATGGACAAACAGGTTTAGATGTTGCAAAAAGTATTTCTCTTTCACTTGCAAAATCATCAATTGCCTATTCATTAAACGGAAAAGTCTATGATTTAAATAGACCTATTCAAGAAGATGGCGAATTCGTCTTAATTAAACAAGGTGATAAAGAAAGTTATGATGTATTAAATCACTCTACTTCACACTTACTCGCACAAGCTATTCAAAAATTATATCCAGATGCAAAATTTGGTTTTGGTCCAAGTATTGAAGAAGGATTCTATTACGATATTGATTTCTCTTCACCAATTACTGATGCAGATTTCCCAAAGATTGAAAAAGAAATGGCAAAACTTGCTTCTGCAGGTAATCCAATTGTAAGAGAAGAAATTTCTAAAGAACAAGCTTTAGAATTATTCAAAGATAATCCATACAAAATTGAATTAATCAATGGTATTGAAGGAAATATCTCTATTTACCGTCAAGGTGATTTCTTCGATTTATGTGCAGGACCACACTTAGAAAAAACATCTCAAATTAAACACTTCAAGTTATTATCTCTTGCAGGTGCTTATTGGAGAGGTGATGTTAAGAATAAACAATTAACAAGAATCTATGGTACTTCATGGTGGTCAAAAGAAGAATTAGATAAACACTTACAAGATCTTGAAGAACGTAAAAAAAGAGATCATAAAAAGATTGGTAAAGATTTAGGATTATTTATGATTTCTGAATTTGGTCCAGGTGAACCATTCTGGCTACCAAATGGTTATACATTAAGAAGAACACTTGAAAACTTCTGGTTAGAATATCATAAAAAGAATGGCTATTTCGTCATTGAAACTCCAATTATGTTATCAAGAACATTATGGGAAACATCAGGTCACTGGGATCACTACCAAGATGATATGTATACATTAAAAGTTGATGAAACTGACTTCGCAATTAAACCAATGAACTGCCCAGGTGCAATCTTAGTATATAAGAATTCATTACACTCATATAAAGAATTACCATTAAGATATGCTGAATTAGGTCACGTTCATAGAAATGAAGCATCTGGTGCTTTAAATGGTTTATTCAGAGTTAGATCATTCCATCAAGATGACGCTCATACATTATTAATGGAAGAACAAATTGGTGATGAAATCCAAAGAATCATTAAAATTTATGATTATATGTATTCTTTATTCGGACTTGATTATTCCATCGAATTATCTACTCGTCCAGAAGATAACTTCATCGGTTCAATCGATGTTTGGGATAAAGCAGAAGAAGATTTAAAGAAAGCATGTTTAGCAACAGGTAAATCATTCAAAATTAATCCAGGTGATGGCGCATTCTATGGTCCAAAACTTGACTTCAAATTAAAAGATTCTATGAATAGAATTTGGCAATGTGGTACTGTTCAATTAGATATGCAACTTCCTGGAAGATTCGATTGCACATACATCGATAAAGATGGCAATAAGAAAACTCCAATTATGATTCATAGAGCTTGCTTTGGTTCAATTGAAAGATTCATTGGTATTATTACAGAAAACTTCGCAGGTCAATTCCCTACTTGGTTAGCGCCTGTTCAAGTAAATTTACTTCCAGTTGCACCTGTTCACAATGAATATGCATTAAAAGTAAAAGAAGAATTAGAAGCATTAGGCTTAAGAGTTACATTAGATGATTCTAATGAAAAACTTGGTTATAGATTAAGAAATTCTTCATTATTAAAAACTCCTTATACAGTAGTTATTGGTGATAAAGAAGTAGAAAACAATTCTTTAACTTATAGAGTTATTGGTACAACAGAACAAATTAGCGTTTCTAAAGAAGAATTCATTAAAAAGATTCTTGAAGAAATCAACACAAAAGCTTTAAGAAAATAAGGCAAATAAAAACTAGAAATCATGAAGATTTCTAGTTTTTTTGTGCTTAATTATTTTAATTTAGGTGCAGCATTAACCATTTCCCAAGATGAAGCAAAATATGTTTTTACTTTACTATCTGCATATCCTTCTTCCCAAGTAGAAGGTTTTTCTTTTGCGTAAGAATAAATGCAAAGTTTTGGGCAATTGTTAAATGCATTAGCTTTAATTGTTGTTACATTTTCTGATAAAACAATTTGTTTAAAATCATCTAAATAAGCAAATGCCTTTGAGTTAATAGTTGTAATGCTATCTGGTAAATAAACAATTTCTAAAGAAAATGGTTCTTTAGCTTCAAAAAAAGATGTACCAATTTCTTTTACAGGTTTATTAAGATAAGTTTTTGCAATAACAATTTCTGACATTGATCTAATAACACCTGATTTATATGAATCAAATGAACTTGCAATATAATAAGTTCCATCATCTGATAAAGTATAATTTACACCCTCGGTATAATAAGTATCATTAATGACAGTTTTATTGTATACTGCAGTATAACTTATATCTTTAGTTGCCGCTTTAAATTCTTTATCCCAACCTGCGAATGTATAAGAGAAATTTTCATCACTCGCTCTAGTAGGTGTAGCTTGAGAATAAGAAGGAGTATCTCCTTTTTCAATTTGATAACTATAAATAATTGATGAATCGTAATTCTTAAATGTGATATTGATAGGATTAGTAAAAGAAGTTACGCTATTTTCACTAACACTACTTGAACTTGTATTATTACAGCTAAATAAGCTAATACCAATAATTGGTAAAATTAATATTTTAAATAATTTATTTTTCATAAGTCTCCTTAAAAAATAAATTAGTTAGCTGAACGCTAACTAATTTAATGTAATTAACCTTTTAAACCGCGTGATTGGCGATCCATATCTTCT
>CAVFKD010000029.1:0-17129 GCA_963623095.1 bacterium
GACTAATGGATTTTATGATTCAAATATGATTATTAATATAAATAATAAGGATATAAAACTATTAATAAATAAGAATATAAATATTAGTAATTTAGAAACATATCTTAAAGAAATATATAAATGCGATATAAAGTTAAGATCTAATAATAACGATAATATAAACCAATATAATAAGCATCTAACTGGTGAAGATATTGACATGTTGCACGAAAATAATACTAATGTGGGAAAAGTGAATTCTTCTGAAACTTTATGCGACACTCATTGGGATGGTGCTTAAATCCTATCTTCGAAAAAGTCGGCTCTTGTATACAAGATTTTTAAAAAAAATTAAAAAAATTATTGAATAAATTTTTATTTATGATAATAGAATAGCCGATTTTTTAGATAGAAGAATTAAAATAAATAAAATTAATGAACAAAATTCAAATTTTTGTTTTATTTAAGTTTTAAGTTGAATAAAAGCGCTTTCATTTTAAAAAATTAGTGCTATAATTTTATTACATTAAGAAAAGGTGTTTTGTGCACGCATTTTTACGGAGGCAAAAAAGTATGGCAGAAGAAAGAAATCCATCAGTTGAAGACGAAGCTTATGTAAGTTTAAAACATATCGACAAAATTTATGATAATAACGTTCAAGCAGTCTTCGATTTTAATCTTGATATCAAGAAACATGAATTCATTGTTTTCGTTGGTCCATCTGGTTGTGGTAAATCAACAACATTAAGAATGATCGCTGGTCTTGAAGATATTACTAAAGGTGAATTATACATCGATCATGAATTATGTAATGATAAGACACCTAAGGATAGAGATATCGCGATGGTTTTCCAAAGCTATGCATTATATCCACACATGTCAGTTTATGACAATATGGCATTTGGTTTAAAAATTAAGAGAATGCCTAAATACGAAATTGATAAACGTGTTCATGAAGCAGCAAGAATTTTACAAATTGAAGAATATCTTGATAGAAAGCCAAAAGCTTTATCAGGTGGTCAAAGACAAAGAGTTGCTTTAGGTAGAGCGATTGTTAGAAATGCAAAAGTATTCTTAATGGATGAACCTTTATCTAACTTAGATGCTAAATTAAGAGTTCAAATGAGATCTGAAATTATCAAACTTCATGAAACATTAAATGCAACTACAATTTATGTTACTCACGACCAAATCGAAGCTATGACAATGGCAAGTAGAATCGTTGTTATGAAACTTGGTAGAGTACAACAAATTGGTACACCTATTGAAATCTATAATCATCCTGCAAACTTATTCGTCGCTGGCTTTATTGGTAGCCCTGCAATGAATTTTGTTAGATGTACATTTGATGAAAAAACAGGTACAGCACATTTCGTTGATGGCCATGAAATTAAAGTTCCAGAATCGTTATATAAAGGAAAGAATGTTCCAAGTGATGTAATTTTAGGTATCAGACCTGAAAATATTGTTGAAGCAACGGGTGATGCTGAATTTGAAATCACAGTAGATGTCGCTGAATTATTAGGTAACGAATATTATATTCACTTTAACTTCGGTGGAGCTAGCTTAGTAAGCAAATTCCCTGCAACTAGAATTATTACTGCAGGAGAAAAATTAAAAGTTAACTTCAAGAAAGATAAAATTCATTTCTTTGATCCTACAACAGAGAATGCAATTTATTAATTAGTAGGAAAATAAATAAGGTACGAATAGCTAATGAAGCTATTTATATAAATTAACTATAACAGGAGGATAAATATGGTTAATAAAATTACTAAATTACTCTTACTTCCATTATGTGCTGCAGCAGTCTTAGGCGCAGCTGTTGGTTGTGGAGGAACAACATCATCTTCAGAAGATGAATTTGATGTTAATTCAAGTCCAACTCGTGAAAACTTTGATATGTGGATTGTTGGATCTGATTGGGCTAGCTGGAAACCTGCAGAGGTCGGCAAAGAACAACAATTTGAAAGACAAAGTGATGGTTCATATAAATATACTGTTACTATCACAACAGAAAAAGATGAATCTTTCTGGGGATTCAAATTTATTGCTAGTAATACATGGACAACACAATTCGGTATGGAAGATATTGATTATGAAAAATGCAATGATGAATTTAAAGCATTAGTCAAAACTACAAATGGCATTAATACATACGAAGAATACAAAGCAAAATGGAAAGAAGGAACAGGTAATAGAAGTAATGTTTCTTTCTGCCAACATCAAGCTGCAGATGAAACATATGATCATGCAGGTGCTGGTGTATATGAAATTATCTATAATCCAGCAAACTTCGAATCAGAAGAAGCTAATTCTACAACTTATTCACACAAGTTTGTTATTAACTTCACACAAGCTAAATAATTATAGGAGAATTATAATATGAAAAAAACTTTAAAATTAAGTGTATTCGCTGCAAGCATTTTATTATCAGCAGGCGCATTAGTTGGTTGCGGTGGTGAAGCATCAAGTGGATACCAAACAAATACAGATTTTGAAAAAGAAACAATTAATGTTTGGGCAACTGCTGCTGAAGAACAAGTAATTAACGCAGTTGTTAAAGAATTCAATGACAAACAAACAGATGAAAAACAAAAATTCAATGTTCAATTTACTGCTGTTGCTGAATCTGATGCAGGTACAACACTTGCAAAAGACCCACAAGTTACCGGTGCTCCAGCATTATTCTTATGTGCTGATGACCACATTGCATCTTTAACTGAAAAAGATATCATTGCTGAAATCAAAGGTACACGTAAAGAAAACGTTATCGCAAATAATACAGAAGTCGCTGTTAGCGGTGCTACAAAAGATGACAAATTATATGGCTATCCAGTAACTTCAGATAATGGTTACTTCTTATGGTACAACAAAGGCGTTGATGGCATTGAAACAGCAAGAACTTCATTAGAAGATTTATTAGCATTAGCTAAAAAGAATAAAAAGAGTGTCTTAATGGATGTTGCAAATGGTTGGTATGCTAACTCATTCATTATGTCTCCAGACGCATGTGGTGTTGATTCATTAACATGGGCAACAAATGAAGCTGGTAAAAATGTTTATACAACAACATGGGATAACGAAACAGGTGTTAAAGTTTCTGAATATATTGGTGGATTATTAAAACCATATTATGATGATGGTACTTTAGTTACTGGTGGTAACGATGATATTACTGCAGGATTCAAAGATGGTAAATTAATTGCAGCAGTCTCTGGTACTTGGATGGAATCATTAATTAAAGATACAGCAGGTGTTGGTGCAAATACAGCTGCATCAGTTTTACCACAATATCATATTGATGGTAAATCATATCAAATGGCTTCATTTATCGGATCAAAAGTTTATTGTATCAATAAAACTCAATCTGTCAATGCTCAAAAAACAGCAGCAGCTTTAGCAGAATTATTAACAACTAAAGAAGCTCAATTAAAGAGATTTGAAATGAGACAAACATTACCATGTAATAATGACGCAATTAAAGATGCAAGATATACAGAACATACAACAATTGGTGGCGCAGCATTAACTGCTCAAGCTGCATATGGTTGTGTTCAATCAAAAACTGCTGAAGATAGATATTGGAATGTTGGTAAAGCAATTGGCCAAGCATACCTTGATGGAAAATTAGGAACAGTTGATGGTACTACTACTCCACATACTTGGACAACATTCTTAAAATCTCAAATGGATAGCATTAGAAAAGCTTAATATTTATTAAAATTTAAAAACTATTAGGAGGGAGGAAATCCTCCTTCCTAATTTTAATTATTTATAAGGAGACATCTATATGGAAGAACAAAACATCGAAAATATAAATGAAAAAGTAAATGACGAAGGTGAGACTAACGTTTTTGCTGGTAAAGTCAGATACATGTCAAAAGTTACTTATTTTTTCATTTCTCTTTTAAATGTATTATATAAAGCTTTGATGTGGGTGGTTGACTTAGTTGTTTCAATGGTATTATCACTTGGTCATTTCTTTAAAATGATTGGTGTAGGTATTTATAAAGGAATAATTGGAATTGGTAAGTTCTTTAAGAAAAAAGTACATCAATTCAAGTTTAATGATTTATCTGGTAGATTATCATTTGGCTTATTTGGTATAAGTAATTTCAAACATAAACAATATGTCGTAGGTACTTTGTATATTGTGTTTGAAATTGCATATATTGTATTATTCGCATTATATGGCGCTTCTTCTATTGGAATGTTAAGTACATTAGGTACTAAAGTATCAGGTTCAGATCCAAACTGTGATGATATGTTCTGTCCATACATTACCGGTGATAACTCCATTATGATTTTAATTTATGGATTATTATGGGTATTATCTATATTCTTATTCTTATATGTTTGGAATAGATCAATTGAAAGTGGCTATAAGAATTATCGTATTGACAAATTTATGCAATATGATGAATGCTTGGAAAAGAATATTCCTTTCTCAAGAGAATTAGACCAAAGAGCTACTGATGCATTTGAAAATGGTGTAGCATTAAAAGAATTCAATGCTGGAATTAAATCTGATATTGAATCACACTTAAATGAATATGCTTCAAATGAAAAAGAAAAAGATTATTTAAATTATTTATTCTCAAGTAATTCACGTGCTTCTTATGATCATTTAAAAACTATTAAGAAAGAAAATGCTAAATTAGAAAAATTAAATTCTCAACTTGAAGCATTAGTTGCTTCTAGAGAAGAAGGATTAAAAGATGTTATTGCAAAACATGATATAGCATTAGAAAATGTTGATCCTGATGATGAAGAAGCAATTGATAAGATTAACGCTCGTGTTGAAGTTTATAAAAACAATACAATGTTAAAAACTCATGCAATTGAAGCAAAAATTGCAAAACAACAACATAAGATTCAAGAAATCAATAAACGCTATACTCCATATGTTGAAATGCACCATACTCATAACAAAGAAAAGTTTGGTAAGAACAACAATTATTATAAGAATGTAGCAACTTTAGATAGTAAAATTTTATTCTATTCTAATTATGCTCATTTCCAAGAAATCTATGAAGATCGTTTTGGAAAATCTGAAGAAAAGAATAAAGATAATGCATCAAGAATTCTTGAATTAGAAAATGAATTAAATCAAAAACTTGCTGCAACTAGTGAAAAATTTAATGATATTAGAACAAGAAAAGCTAATATTCAAAAAGGCATCGATGAAGCTAAAGCAACTTATGATAGCAATGTTGCAGAATTAAAGAAGGCACAACCAGAAGGCTATGAAACTTTAATTCTTGAAGAAAAATCAAAACTCATTGAAATTACTACAAAATTAATGGGTCAATATAAAGATTTCCCTTCAGATAAGAATATTAAAGCTCTTGAAAAAGAAGAAATCAAAGAATCAAAAGATGCTTATAAACGTGATAAGAAGTATTTAAGAACAAACTTTACTGCAGAACAATATGCTTTAGAAGAAGTTGTTAACTCAATGCTTGTTGAATACAAGATTGATTATACTTCCGCAAAAGAATTCTCTAAATTATTAAGAATTAAGGATGGAAGTGAAACTAGATTCTTAACTACAGATGAAGTTTATTCAAAATTAAATGAATTAGAAGAATCAAAGAGTCAATATGTTGAATCACATCCTGATAAATATGAAGGTAAAGCTGATTCATTTAAAGACAATGTTAAAGATTTATTTAATGAAAAATTCCACATTACAATTTTAACATTACCAGTATTAGGAATTTTATTAATGACAATTTTGCCATTGTTATTCTCAATTACAATTGCATTTACTAACTATTCTCAAGGACATATTCCACCAACACAATTATTTACATGGAATGGATTCGAAAACTTTAAAAATTTATTATTCCCAGAAGCTGATTCTTCATATAGTGTTTTACCAAAAGCATTAGGAAAAACAGTTTCATGGACATTTATTTGGGCAATTATTGCAACATTCTCTAACTATTTCTTAGGTATTGTTGTCGCATTAATGATTAATAAAAAAGGTATCAAATTTAAGAAGTTATGGAGAACAATCTTCGTCATGACTATTGCTATTCCACAATTTATTTCATTATTATGTATTGGCGTTTTATTAAAAGATTCGGGTGCTATTGGTACTTTGTATAATCAATTAACTGGAACTAGATTAGGATTTGGTACTAACAGTGATGATAGTGCGGTTATAATAACAAAGATCATTATTGTTTTAGTTAACATTTGGGTTGGTATTCCTTATACCATCTTATCAACAACTGGTATTTTAATTAATATTCCAAAAGATTTATACGAATCTGCGAGAGTTGATGGCGCAGGTACAGTAACTCAATTATTCAAAATTACAATGCCATATATCTTATTCGTTACAGGACCATATTTAATTACACAATTTATTGGTAACTTTAATAACTTTGGTGTCATTTACTTCTTAACAGGTGGTGGCCCAGCATATGAAGGATCTGCATTATTAGGTTTAGGTAAAACAGACTTATTAGTTACATTCTTATATAAGGTTGTTACTTCAACAAATGATGCTCAATATGGTATTGCTGCAGCAATCGGTATTATTATCTTCGTCTTATGTTCATTCGTTTCAATTGTTATGTACAATAAAACAGGCGCGGTAAAAGAGGAGGACCAATTCCAATAGTATGAAAAGTTTAAAAGCAGGTAGAATTATTTCTAACGTTATTATTTACGCAATTCTTATTATATTGTCATGTATTTGGTTACTCCCAATTATATGGCTATTCTTACAATCATTCGGTGGTGAAGGTATCGGTAATAGAGCGAGACTTATTCCTCATGAATGGACTTTAGATAACTATAAATACTTATTTAGCCAAATTACAGGTGCATATAATGCAAATGCAGCTTCCCATGCTTATGATAACTTATTCTTAACATGGTTTGGTAATACAATTATTGTTGCAATATTCTCATGTATAATTTCTACATTATTTGTATTAGGTACAGCTTATGCATTATCAAGATTTAGATTTAAATCACGTACTATTTTCATGAAAATGAATTTAGTCATTGGTATGTTCCCAGGATTCTTAAGTATGATTATTATGTATTGGGTCATGAGAGATATTTTCCACTTACAAGGTACATATTGGTCATTAATTATTCTTTATTCTGCAGGTGCAGGTGGAGGATATTACATCTGTAAAGGATTCTTTGATACCATTTCTAAAAATATTGATGAAGCTGCGATGATTGATGGCGCAACTAGAAGCCAAATCTTCTGGCAAATTATCTTGCCACTTGCAAAACCAATTATTGTTTATACAGTATTAACAAGTTTCATGTCTCCATGGGGCGATTATGTTACTTCATCTTATATTATTGGTTTACAAAATCCAAAACAATGGACAGTTGCGATTGGCTTATATCAATTTACTGCAGGACAAGATACAGTATCAACATACTATACTCAATTTACTGCAGGCTCAGTAGTTATTGCAATCCCAATTACTGCCTTATTCTTAGGCTTACAAAAGTACTATGTAGAAGGCGTAACTGGTGGAGCGGTGAAAGGATAAAAATTATGAAAAAGAGATTATTAATCGTAGCATTAACATCTCTTTTTTCTTTAGGTGTAGGAACTTCTTGTTCTAATACATCTTCTAATAGTATTGTCTCAGAATGTGATGATATGTTTGAAGATTGTGACAAGAATTCTTCTTCTAGCGAAAAAAAGGTTGTTAATTTAAATTCATATACAGAAGACAATTATGTATATGACTCTAAGGTTACTAACGCGAATGGATCAATGAGTTATGAAATCTTTGTAAGAAGTTTTTATGATTCAAATAATGATGGTATTGGCGATTTAAATGGTGTAACTGAAAAATTAGATTATTTACAAGATTTAGGTATTAAAACTGTATGGTTAATGCCTATCAATCCATCTCCTTCATATCATGGATATGATGTAACAGATTATTATGCGATTGAATCTGATTATGGAACAATGGATGATTTTACTAATTTGGTAAATACGGCAAAAGAAAAGAATATTGATATCATGATTGATATTGTCTTTAATCATTCAAGCATACAACATAGTTGGTTCCAACAATCATATAATGATTATACTAGTAAAAATGAAGGTGAAGATTCTTATGCTGATTGGTATAATTGGTCTGAAACTTTAAAAACAGGATATTCTTCATATCAAGGTAAATTTTATGAATGCCGTTTTGATTCATCAATGCCAGATTTTAATACTCAAAATACTAAAGTAAGAGATGAAATGAAAAATATATTAAAATTCTGGGTTGATAAAGGAGTATCAGGATTTAGATTTGACGCAGTTAAATATTATGACTATGAAAACACTTCTTATAACAGTGCGTTTTTAAAAGATTTACATGATGACTGTGTTACATATGGTAAAGAAACATATAACAAAGATATTTATTTTGTTGGAGAATGCTGGGATAATGATAACATTACCAATAAATATTATTATTCAAATTTTGAATCATTCTTTAGATTCTCAGGCTCACTAGATGGCTCTGGAAAAGGTGCAATTTTAGGCGCAGTAAAAGGCATTAATAAAGCTAATGATTTTGGCGATGCAATTGAAACTAATGAAAATGCGATTAAAGCAATTAATCCAAATGGTTATTCATCTTATTTCTTATCAAATCATGATATGAATAGAGCTTCTAACTCATTTACTTGGGATTATGGATATATGGGTGCATCGGTACTAGGCTTATTACCAGGTACTCCTTATATGTATTATGGTGAAGAAATTTCTCTTAAAGGAAAAAGAAATACATCACCAGATGATCAATCTGATGCAAGAAGAAGACTCCCTATGGTTTGGTCAAAAGATGACAAAACAGGTGAATGTAATTTCCCTGAAACAAGTAAACCAAATTTAGCGACAAATGACCAAGTTAAAAATGGCGTTGTTGATCAATTAAATACTAATTATTCATTACTTAATCATTATAAAAAAGTAATTAATATTAGAAATAAATATGACTTTATCAAAGAGTCAGTATTTAAGAATTTAACTAAGACAATTACTAATGAATATGACCATGTTTTAATTTATAGTCTAACATCAAAAGATGGTAATGAAAAAATCACTGTAATTCATAATTTTGAAAATGAAAACATCGAATTAGATGTATCTAGTTTAGGAAAGACAATTGATGCGGAAGTATCTTGTAAAAAACTAATACCAGAATTAAATAATGGCGTTTTAAAATTAGGTGCATTATCAACTGTTATTTTAAAATAATAAAGGAGATTAAAATGAAAAAAACAAGTTTAAAAATATTATCTCTTACCCTTTTATTAGGATGTATCGTAGGTTGTGGAGGAGAAACTTCATCATCTTCTTCTACTTCATCAAATAAACCTGTATCTACATCATCTAGTAGCACTCAAGTAAAAAATAAATATGAGCATGATACAACTGATTATTCTAAATTAGAAATGGCTCCAACTACTAAAATTAGATTCCATTATCATCGTGCTGATCAAGACGCAAATTACACTGTTTATAATGAATGGAGTTTATGGGTCTGGGGCACTGGAGAAGGTGCGAGATACCAATTTACTCATTATGATGATTTTGGTGTATTTGGTGATGTTGAATTATCCGCGGTAGGAAAAGACGTAACTCAAGTTGGACACTTAATTTCAACATCTGATTGGTCTAAAAAAGATTATGAAAGCGATAGATTCTTAGAAATCAAAACTCAATCACCTGGTGGTATTCAAAATGTATATTTAATGAGTGGACAAGCAGAAGTATTTGATGATCCTGAATCCGCTTCTAAACCAGCATTAAAGAGTGCAGTTCTAACTTCTGCGACTAAAGTTTCCTTCTCATTTGTTAATTTAGATTCTTCCTTTGTATTTGATGAAAGTAAATTATCTATTTTAAATGGAGAAGATAAATTTACTGGTTATACTGCTTCATTTAATAGTTATAGTAAAGAAGTTATTTTAACTTTAACTGAACAATTAGATATCACTAAATCAATGAATGTAGTATATAAGATTGATAATGATACTGAAATTAAAACTAAGATTGTTATTACAACATATTTTGATTCAGATGAATTCAAAAATGCTTATACATATAACGGAAATGATTTAGGTGTAACATTTGATAATGAAGAAATGGTTACAAAAACTACATTTAAAGTATGGGCTCCTACTTCTCAAAGTTTAGTTTTAAAAGTTTATGAATCAGGTACACCTTTAGAAAATGAAACTGTATATAAAGAAGTTTCAATGGTAAAAGGAGATAAAGGTGTTTGGGAAACAACTATAAATGAAGATTTACATGGTAAATATTATACTTATACTGTCACCAATAGCGCAGGTACTAATGAAGTAGTTGATCCATACGCTAAATCAACTGGTTTAAACGGTTTAAGAGGTATGGTAGTTAACTTTACAAAACTCAATAAAACTATTTCTGGTTGGTCTAGTGATACAAGAGCTAACTTATTAAATAATTCAAATCATTTAACAGATGCTTCAATTTATGAATTACATGTTAGAGATATGACAATTTCATCTACCAGCGGAGTTACTAAAGCTTACAGAGGTAAATTCCTTGGTTTAGCTAGTGAAGGAACAACTTATACTAGTGAAGGAACAAGCGTTAAGACAGGTTTAGACCATATCGCAGAATTAGGTGTAAGCCATGTCCAAATTCAACCAGTATATGACTTTAATTCTGTTGATGAATCTAAATCAACAACAGATGAAGTAGGTAGAAATTCAGGCCAATATAACTGGGGTTATGATCCATTAAATTACAATGCTTTAGAAGGTAGTTATTCAACTGATCCAAGCGATGGATTTAATCGTATTGTAGAATTTAAACAAATGATTATGGCATTACATAATAAAGGTATTAATATCAACATGGACGTTGTTTATAATCATACCGCAAGTTTAGATAATACTAATTTTGAATTATTAGTTCCTTATTATTATCATAGATCATCCTCAGAAGGTAAATTCTCTAATGGTTCAGGATGTGGTAATGAAATGGCTTCAGATCGTTCAATGGTTAATAAATTTATTGTCGATTCTACATCTTTCTGGATGAAAGAATATCATCTATCTGGCTTTAGATTTGACCTTATGGGATTAATTGATAATCAAACTATGATCGATGTTTATACTTCATGTAAGAAGATTGATCCTAACGCAATGATTTATGGTGAACCTTGGACTGGTGGAACAACAACATTAAGAAACAGCCGTTCTAGCAGCAATTTATCAAAACAACAAACATTACAAACTTCACTCGCTCAAGAATATTTCGAAGGCGCAGGAATATATGTTGGTGCATTTAACGATAAGATTAGAAATGGCATAAGAGGCGATAATAATCCTTCTAAAGGATTTGTTACAGGTGGATCTGCTTCTGGTGTTATAGGAGGATTAAAAGGCATTTTTGACCCTACTTCTGAAAGTAACATCAATCCTCAACAAGTTATTAATTATGTATCATGTCATGATAACTATACTTTATATGATCAATTAGCTCAAACAATTGGTACTAGAGATTTAATGAAAGCATATAAACAAGCTGATATGATGGTATTTACTTCACAAGGTATTCCATTTATTCAAGAAGGTGAAGAATTCGCAAGAAGCAAAGCTTATATTGAAGAAGGAAAGACTAAATATGAAGGTAATTCATATAATGTTGGTGATGAAATTAATAAAATGGATTATTCTTTAAAAATTAAGAATAAAGATTTAAATGATTTCTTTAAAGAAATGATTAAAGTAAGAAAGAATAATGAAGAATTTAGATATTCTACAAGAAGTGAAATTAATAGTAATTTCATTCAAACAAAGACTTCATCTAATTCATATCAATATACTTTAAATAACAACATCGTAGTTATCCATACTTCCGCGGATGAAACATTTACATTAGATGGATCATATGATACGTTATTAAGTAACTTTACTTCAAATTCTACATATTCAAATAGCATAAGTTTAAAAGCTAATGAATCGATTGTTTTAAAAAAGAAATAGCAAATAAAAAAGGAAAGTTTCAATTGAAGCTTTCCTTTTTATAATGCTATTTGTGTTTCTTTTTCATCGAAGGATCATCTTGACCAAAATATTGGAATAAATAGATAAATACTAAATCAATAATCGCGAGTATAAAGCAACAAATAATAAAACTTTTAACATTTTCATTCATCGTTCCTAAAGGGATTGATGTATTGATTTTAGCGATTATTAAATAAATTGTTCCTATTAGTAAAAAGAATGTTGCGACTACGCAGAAATTAAATAAAGGGGTATTTTTATCACCATTCGCATCATATCCTAAGAATTTAATAAAATTACTTCCGGATTTAAATGAAATGAATGTATTGACTATTTCTGTAATATTAAAGGCTAATAATAGAACAAAACATACTATATACATCACATAATCCATAATAGTGACATTTGCTATATTAGATATAAAATCAACTAATAAAAAACTAAAGAATACTAAATCGATTATGACTGCGATAAACAATGATATTAATAAAGATATACGATATCCTTTTAATTTATTCATAATTATAATTTCCTTTCTTTTTCATTTGGTGAAACAACATTCAATGTTTCTATATTTTCAAGTTTGGATAAATAATCTTCATCGGTAATCTTTTTACCTTCTTCAGATTCAAAATAAGCTTCTTCTTCTTTTCTATCTTTGAATAATAAAGATTCATTGATATAACAAGTATTCATCTTTAATATTTTATCTGCGAAATCTAAGTTTTTCTTTGATACTAATAAAATAAATAGATTTATACATAAATATGCGACTATAAAGATAACCACAGTATTTCTTGAAAAATAGAGAATACCAATAAATGGGATTATAAAATAAATAAGCGGTCTAATCCATATTTTCCATCTAGGTACTAAATAACCATTAATATAATTACAATGACCTAATTTATAAGCTTTTTCCATTAATGTAGAACCGTATTTATTAGTTAAAGGAATGATATAGTAGAATATTATAATAGATATAACATATGAAATGATTCTATCTATCATTTCTAAAGCAGCAATATCGTTATATAAAGAATTATATTCCGCGTTAAATGTTCTTAAATAAGGCTCTAAATCAGTATAAGCGGTGTAAAATAAATCTGACATGTTCTTATAATATGTTTTAGAAGGATTGTCTAATTCGATTCTTTCTGCAAGAACGTTGGTATTAAAAGTTCCATCGTTATTTTGTGCATATTTATAATAATCAGTTGAATAAGATTCAGTAGTTGGATTAATAGGTAAATTTAATACCATGATGTTATAAATATGGACAATTGTCTTATTTTCGTTATAACGGGTATTATAAGCTTTAGTTATTTCATTTGGATACTTGTTTAAATAGAAATCTTGGACGATTTTTTCATATTCTTGATAATCTAATCCTTCGTTTAAATTTAAGTTATATTCGGTCTTTATTTCACTTATTCTGGAAGTTTTATTTACATAGTTTCCTCCAAAATTAAATACGCTGAAAATGAGTGCGAAATATAATATCGCGGTACTGGCAAAAACAATTAAATTATCGAGAAATACAGTGATAATTTTATGATTAGTAAAAGCAACAGATATTCTTAAATCTCTTTTTGTTCTCATAGATCAATACCTCTTTGCTTTTGTCTATTGATATAGAAAGATTCTTCTTTTTCATTATCAAAATAAATAGATCTAGTATTATCTATAACAATTGATTTTGCGAATATATCATGGATACATTTTCTTTTCTTAGTAAACATAAACATTGTATATGAAATTAAAATTAAACCACCAAAAGATAATACGCCGAGAATTATTTCAAAAACTAAATAGCTAATCCAGCGAGGTAATAACATAATTTTCTTTAATGTATATCCTTTATCAGATATTACGCCAATTTTAAATATATGCTTTCCAATTGTTTCATTGTGTGGTGAAAATAAAGGAACTAAGAATTCAAAGATAAAAGAGAAACCTGCAAGAACTGGAATAATCCAATAAATAGAAGATAATACTAATTGTTGATTGGATGAAGTAAGTGAAGATACTTGGCTTGAATTAATAACACTTTTACATGCGCCTTGGAATGCTTGATAAAAGAAAGTCATTGTATCATCTTCTTTAGATTCATCAATTAAGGTTAATTTATAAGTATTTTCATCAAAACTTGCAATGTTAGATTCACTTGTTCCTACTTTTAAAATATTTGTTTTATATACTTCACTTGTAAAATTATTACTTGCTCCATAAGAAGTATATTTTATTGTATAGAATTCATATAGTGCTTTAGATAGTTCAATGTTTTCATATTTTTTATTGTTAAATGTAACATCGACATTATATAAATCTTCTATTTTTTTAATGTTGCCAAATTGTGAATAAGCGGCATAATTTCCTTCTTCATCAACTGCGAATAGACCTGAATCTTTATATAATTGAACGATCTTAGTGTTGTTTTCTAACATTTTTGTTTTATCAAAAACATTAGGAAAAACAAGTGTAATATAAAGTATTGCACTAGTTAGTATTAATATTAATAAATCAATTACCCTCGAAAGTATACGATAGGATTTCTTTGCATAAAATATATTTTTCATGATTAGAATTATAGCATATAGAGATTAGATTAAACATAAAAAATATATTTTTATATAAAAATATATGATTAATAAAATAAAAATATTTTTAGGATTTTTTCAAAAAGTTGCAAAAGATATATAATGTAGGGCTTATTTGAAAACAAAATAAGTAAAACTTTTTCTTTACTTTAACTTTCCTTTAATATATTATATTAATGCGCGAGTATCGCGTAAGGGTGTGAAGGCCCAACTCTCTGCTACAAAAGATGTAGCCAGAAGACCATAGGGAGGTGTAAGTAATGAAAAAATATGAGATTATGTATATCCTAAAAGCAAATCTTGATGATGCAGCTCGTAACGAATTAATCGGCAAGCTCAACGACATTCTTACTTCTGAAGGTGGCGCTATTGAAAACGTCAACGAATGGGGTTTAAGAGATTTAGCTTATGAAATCAATAAAGAAAAAAAGGGATATTACGTTGTAGTCGATGCAAATGTTTCTTCAACAGCAGTTGTTGATGAATTCAGCAGAAGAGCAAAACTTAATGTCAACGTTTTACGTCATTTAGTTATCGCTAAATAAGTTCTACTATAGGAGGAATTATATTTATGATTAATCGTGTAGTATTAGTTGGACGCTTGACAAGAGATCCAGAATTAAGAAGAACACAAAGTGGCGCAGCTGTAGCTTCCTTCACAGTAGCAGTTGATAACCGTACAAAGGACCAAAATGGTGAAAGAACAACTTCATTCATTCCATGTACAGTTTGGAATCAAGCAGCAGAAAATGTTGCTAAATTCATGCACAAGGGTTCATTAGTAGGTGTCGAAGGTAGATTAAACCAACGCAGCTATGATTCTAAGGACGGACGTCGTGTATCAGTCGTCGAAGTTATTTGTGACTCTGTTCAATTCTTAGAAAGAAAAGGAGATGGTACTACTTCATCTAATGATGATTTAGGTGCTTCACAAGCATACCAACCAGATCCAGAACCAGTAGAAGAACCTGCATCTAAAAATGTATCTTCTATACCAGTCGCAGATGATGACTTACCATTCTAAGTGGTAGTCAAAATTTGATCCTAAGCAATTAGGAGGAAAGGTAGGAAATTATGGCATTCAAAAAAATGAGACCTAGAAAAAAGGTTTGTATTTATTGTAAAAATAAAAATCTAGTCATTGATTATAAAGATGTTGAAAATTTAAAACGTTTCGTATCTCCTAACGGAAAAATTTCACCACGCCGTGTAACAGGCGCTTGTGCAAAACATCAAAGAGCTGTTGAACAAGCAATTAAAAACGCTCGTATTATGGCTTTATTACCATTCATTGCAGATTAATTTATTTGATTATTGGCCCGGTTTTAAAACCGGGTTTTTTGTTGCTTTTTTAATGATATATTCAATTTGTATAGTTATTTTTAAAAAGAATGTTAAACTATATATTGTCTTTGATTATATATAAGGTAAATTAATATAAGCAAAGGAAGTATAGATAAATAAGGAATCGAAATGAAAAATAGTTCATATAGAATACGTCAAATTACAGATGCTGCAGTAGTGGTAGCGATATACTCAATACTTTTACTTATCAGTCGACTAACAGGAAGTTTACTTGAAAGTGATTTATTTTTTATTATGCCTTTACCTATTGCGATTTATGCATATAAATATGATTTAAAAACAACTCTTATTCCTTTTGCTTCAACTTCAATTATTGCTTTCTTTTTATGTAGTAACCCATTAAATTCTTTAGTTTATGTTTTACCAGGTCTTATTACAGGATCATTACATGGGGGATTTTTAGTAAAAACTAAGATTAATAAAGGTTTAAATATAATTATATTAACAATTCTAACTTCTATTTCTGAAGTCTTATCCGCGATTGTGTTATCGAATATGCTAGGCGTTGAAAATATCTTTGATAGCATCACATATATGATTAATGCTTTGAATGATATTCTAAATAAGATGAATATTTCTGATTTTAATACAAACTTGTTACAAAGCTTATTACAAGGCTTAATTCCATCAATCATATTAATTATTAGTTTAATGGATGCAGTAGTGTTTTATTTATGCTTTATGCTTTTTGTCCAAAGAACAAAACTTAATAAAGATAATTTTAACTTTACAGAGAAATTTAATTTCAAAGGACCTTCTTATTGGCTAGGAATTAGCTATATCATAATCGCGATAACAAGTATAGTTAGTATTAGTTTTTACGTTAAAATCCAAGGATTTTTATATGTTCTTGCAACAATTATTATTAATTTATACATTATATTATCTTTTGTATTTTTATATTATGGATACAAATTTTTAATTTTACTTGCAAGAATATATAACAAAAAATGGCTAATAATAGTCGCAATTTTAAGCGTATTTTTATTATTACCATTCGTGGTTATTCTAGGTGTAATTGATAATATTGGACGCTTTAGTTATAAATTAACTCAAAAAAATATTCCCCCATCACCAAAAGAGTAAATAAAAAATCTTTCAACAATAAAATTTACTATATATTAAATATAT
>CAVFKD010000030.1:0-15129 GCA_963623095.1 bacterium
GAAGTAAATGGTTTATATACTTTTGATCGTAAGATTTTAAAAATAGATAAAGATATTATTATTAATATCAATAAAGAGATTGATGAAATATTAAAAAAATAGTTTTTCTAACTACAAAATTCTTTTAATTATTTTAAAACTTTCGAAAAATATTGACATAAAGAACGAATATATTAAAATATTTAGTAATAACCTTGATAAAGAGAAGTAATTTTAACGATATTTCTTAGAGAGCTGAAGATGGTGAAAATCAGTAAATTAGTTAAAATGAATAACACTTTGGAGTTGCTTAAAGAATTAATTAGACTAAGCCGGGTAGCCCGTTATAGCATAAATCAATGATAGTTGATATAAGACACAATATAGGTGGCACCGCGAAGATAGCTTTCGCCCTATAGTAAGCTATAAGGAGGTACATATATATGTGTTCAATTATTGGACTAACAAAAAAAGAAGATTTAACTAAAGTAGAAAAGGCATTTGATACTTCAACTTCAAGGGGACCAGATGGTACAAGATATTATAATGATAATGGTGTTATACTAGGTTTTAAGCGTTTAGCGATTATGGGCTTAAATGAACTTGGTATGCAACCTTTTACATACAAAAATAATGTAGTAGTTTGCAATGGTGAAATATATGGTTTTAGACCAATCAAAGAAGAATTAATTTCTAAAGGATATAAATTTATATCAGAATCAGATTGTGAAATTCTTTTACCTTTATATGAAGAATATGGTTTTGATATGTTTAAAAAACTCGATGCTGAATTTGCATTAATTATTTATGATGATAAAAAGAAGAAATTAATCGCAGCGAGAGATCCTATTGGTATTAGACCTTTATATTATGGCTATTCTAAAGAAACTAATGAAATAATATTTGCAAGTGAACCTAAGATTTTATTATCTTTAGTTTCTAAAATTTTACCTTTCCCTCCTGGACATTATTACGATGGAGAAAAGTTTGTTCAATATGTTAATTTAACTTCAAAAGAAGCTAAACATTTTGACATTGATGAAGTAACAAAAAACATTAAAGAATTATTAATTGAAGGTGTTAATAAAAGATTAGATGCCGATGCACCTGTTGGATTTTTATTAAGCGGAGGACTTGATTCTTCTTTAGTTTGTTCTATCGCTTCAAAAAAATTAAATAAACCTTTAGAAACTTTCGCGATTGGTATGGAAAAAGATGCGATTGATTTAAAATACGCAAAAGAAGTCGCAGATTATTTACACACTAACCATCATGAAATCATTATTACTAGAGATGATGTTATTTCTTCTTTAAAAGAAGTAATTTATCTTTTAGGTACTTATGATATTACCACCATAAGAGCGAGTATGGGTATGTATTTAATTTGTAAAGCAATCCATGAAACTACTGATATTAAAGTATTATTAACAGGTGAAATATCTGATGAATTATTTGGCTATAAATATACCGATTTCGCACCTAATGCCAAAGAATTCCAATTAGAAGCGAAAAAGAGAATTGATGAAATTCATATGTATGATGTTTTACGCGCGGATAGATGTATTTCTAGTAATTCATTAGAAGCTAGAGTTCCTTTTGGTGATTTAGCGTTTGTAAATTATGTTATGGAAATTGATCCAAATTTAAAAATGAATCATTATAACAAAGGTAAATACCTTTTAAGAAAAGCATTTGAAGGTGATTATTTACCTTATGATATTCTTTATAGAGAAAAAGCTGCTTTCTCTGATGCAGTTGGCCATTCGATGGTTAATGATTTAAAAGAATATGCAGAAAGTTTATATTCAAATGAAGAATTTGAAACTTTAAAAAAGAAATATACTTTCGCTCAACCATTTACTAAAGAAAGTTTATTATATCGTGAAATATTTGAAAGTTTTTATCCTAATCAAGCAATGATGGTAAAAGACTTTTGGATGCCTAATAAATCTTGGGAAGGATGTAATGTTAATGATCCAAGCGCAAGAGTATTAAAAAATTATGGTGATTCTGGTAAATAATTATTATAATTAACTAGGTGATATTATGTATTATGAAGAATTTGGAAATAGGGATAAAAAGATTTTAGTATTATTACATTCTTCTTTTAATCCTTATCTCTATGATCAATTAATAGGACAAATAAAAGATGATTATCATATTATTGTTCCTCATTTAATCGGTTTTGGTAAAGAAGTTCAAAAGATGTTTACATTTGAAGAAAATGAAAAACAATTATTAGAACTTATTTCATCTTTCAATCAAAAAGTGTATTTAATTGGTACTTCTTTAGGTAGTCAATTAGCTTTTAGATTGATCAATAAAAATAAAGAACTTTTTGAAAAAGTTATTTTAGTTTCGCCTTTTTTAATGAAAGATCAAATTGATGTTACTAGTTCTTTAAACGCAAATTTTGATAAATTAAAACATTTTAGAAATAGATTTTTACTTCCTCATCAAGTTAAAGTAAATAATATTTCTTCTTTAAGGAAAAAGGATTTTATCAATGAATCTAAGTTGATATTAGATGAAACTATTTTAAATATGGTAAGTGATTCTCCATCTATAAGTGATTATCCTTCTTATAAAGATATCAATGTAAATACATTATTAGTTTCTTTTACTTCTCAACATCCTTTAATTGGTAAAACTATTGATGAACTTTTAAAAATAAATCCATATACAAAAGATATTATTGTCGAAGGCCACGTGGTCGATTTACTTAATAAAAATGTTTTAAAATTTAAAAAGATTATTAATGATTATTTTTTGTTAGATCAAGTTAATAAAGAGGTTTAAAAAATGAAACAAGAACTAAGTGAAATTAAACTTGATTATCAAAATAAAATAAAACTAAGAAAAAAGAAAACTTTCTTATTATCTTATTCTAGATTATTTACTTTTGTTTTATCTTTATTATTTTGGATTTTATATTTTTGTAATAATTTTAATTTAATATTCCTTATTCTAGGAAATTGGTTTTTAGTTTGCTTTATTACCTTAGTTATCATCCATCATTTTGTTGATAAATATATTATTAATTTAAAAAATAAAATTTCTTTAATTGATAAATATCTTTCTCGTTATACAGATGATTGGAAAAAAGAAGATTATAAACTAGGCGATATTGAATCTAATAATTTAACAACTGATTTAGATATTATTTCTTCATCTTCTTGCTTACTTAAATATATTGATTTTACTTGTTCCAAAGGTGGAAAATCCTTACTTATTAAGAATTTAAAATTAGAAGATGTTAATAAAGAAGATATTTTATTAAAACAAGAATCGATTAAAGAACTTGTCGATAATAAAGAATTTATCTTTGATTTTATTACTAGTTTTTCTTCAATTGATAATGTTTCTAATATCGATTATAAAGAATATTTTTCTTTATTTAATAAACCAAAAAAGAAATATCATATTATATTTTTTATTATTTCAATAATATTATCTTTATCTACCATCGCTTCTTTAATTTTATGGATAGTGAATGTATTTTCTTATATTCCTTTTGTTGTACTTGTCTTAGTTCAATTAATATATTCATATTTTTATTCAAGAAGCTATTTTGAAGAATTTGATATTATTAATAAATCTAGCAGAGTATATAAAGATTTAAAGAATGTTTATAATATTCCTTTACCTAATTTTGAAAAACAAATCAATAAAGAATTTAAAGAATATCTTTTAAAAGGAAAAACAGTTTTAAAATATATTGTTAAATTAGGTGATTTAAATACTTTTAAATACAATATTGTTACTTCGATATTATTAAATGTATTTGCAAGTTTAAATTTTGTTTTAATCTTTATGTATCAAAATTTATTAAAGAATAAAGCTGATGATTTTATTAAATCAATTTCTTTATTAGAAAAAGAAGAATATTTAATTTCTTTAACAACTATTCCTTTAGTAAAAGAAAAAGCTTGTATTCCATCTATAAGCGATGAAACAAAATTATCTATTAATAATGGTTATCATCCTTTAATAAATGAATCTATCTGTATAGGAAACTCTTTTGAATCTTTAAAAGATGTTAATATCATTACAGGTAGTAATATGTCTGGAAAAACATCATTTATGAAAATGGTGGCTTTAAATCTCGTATTAGGATTAAATGGCACTTATGTTAATGCCAGTGAATTTGTTTTTCCTATCGCACATATATTTACATCAATTAATGTTAAAGATGATATCACTAATGGTATTTCAACATTCTATGGAGAATTATCAAGAATTAAAGACTGCATAGAATTTTTAAATGATAATCCAAATAAACTAGTCATTGTCTTTATCGATGAAATATTTAAAGGAACAAATTATCAAGATCGAATCTATGGTGCGAAAGAAGTAGTGAATAAATTATCATCTTTGAATGTTATTACTTTTTTAACCACTCATGATTTTGAACTTTGTTCGATCAATAATAAATTAATCAAGAATTATCATTTTGAAGAAAACTATGTTGATGATCAAATAAAGTTTGATTATACAATTAAAAATGATATTACTCATTCGACCAATGCACGTTATTTAATGAAAAAAATGAAGATTATTGACTAAATATCTTCCATTAAATAACCATTTATTGAAATTATTCTTATAAAAGAATAAAATCTAAATAGTTAGGAGTTATAACTTATGAATATCGAGACTTTCTTAGAACAAAACTTTGCACCGATATTGGGTGTTATTTTCCAAATAATCATTCTTGCAACATCTTCTCATTTTACTAAACAAGACCGTAAGATGTTTATATCAATTATCGTATTAGAATGCTTGGAATTAATTTCATATAATATTGAATCTTATTTAGGCAATTTATCTTATTTAACAATATGGAGATATATTTTCTCTAATGCTGGATATATTTTAAGACCATTAATGGTTTATCCATTCATTATGCTTGTTAGAGCAAATACTTATCAAAAAGATGCTTTAAGATATTTTGATTTAATACCTTTAGCTTTTGTTATAATTATTTATCAATTTACATATTTTACTGATTGGGTTTATTCTTTTAGTGAATCTAACCATTTCCATCGTGGACCTTTAGGTTATACTTCTCAAATTATTACATTATTATATGTCGCAGAACTTATTTATTTAGTTATTAGATCTCGCGCTTTAAAAACAAGATTTAATCTTCCATTAATCGGTATTGAAGTTACATATATTGTTTCTAGTATGATATTAGAATCAATCTTTGATGTTAAAACTTTAGGTATTAATGCTTTAGTTTATTCTACAGTCTTCTTTATGTTCGCATTACAATCAACAACATTAACTGAAATGGTTAATAAAGTTACAAAATTAGGTGAAATCGATGGCTTATCAGGTATTTTAAATCGTGTAACTGGTGAAAATAGAATCAACGATATTTTAAAAGATAACACACCTGGTCTATTAGCGTTATTCGATGTTGATGGATTTAAAGAAATTAATGATACTTATGGCCATGCAGTCGGTGATGAAGCAATCATCAAAATCGCAGAGATTATGAAAGATAATGTTTTATCAAATTCTGTATCAATGAGATTAGGTGGGGATGAATTCGCTATCTGGACTAGCAATTATACTAAAATTGAAGAAGCAAAAGTTATCATTGAAAAAATGTTATTAGATCTTGATGAAGTAAGATTATCCGCGGATCAATCTTATCGAATTCATGTATCGGTAGGGTTAGTTGTTTACGATGGTAAATCAATTACTGATTTTGATGAATTATATCGTAAAGCTGATCAAAAATTATATGTTGCAAAAACATATGAAGGTAATTCTTATATAGCATAATGAGATTAAAAAGGAGGGAAAGATTATGACTGTTAAATTATTAATAGAATATGATTTTGCTCCTTTAATGGCTATTTTATTCCAAATTATTGTTTTAATTACATCTAAAACATTAACTAAAAAGAATAAATATTTATTTATTGTAATTATTGCTTTAGAAGTAATTTTAATTTCTTCTTATAATCTAGAATATTATTTTTCTACTTTAACTTATCCTACAACCTGGAGATTAATTTTCTCCATGGCCGGATATATTACTAGACCTGCTTTAATTTATCCATTTATCTTAATTATAAGAAATAGTTTCAATAAGAAAGATAAGTTAGATAAATTTGATATTATCCCTTTAGCATTTTTAATAATTATTGAACAATTTTCATTTTTTACTCATTGGGTATTTTATTATGATAGCGAAAATCATTTTAAAGCAGGACCATTATTATATGTTGCATATATTGTCTTAGTTTTCTATGCAGTTGAATTTGTTTACTTAGTTTTAAAAAATAAAAAGAACAGAAGTGATTTCAATATCGTTTTAACAATCGCAGAAATAGTATTCTTAATTTCCGCGGCATTAATTGAAACTCATTCAAATGTAAAAGGTATTGGTATAGTTGCTTTAGTTTATTCAACCCTTTTCTTTATGTTCGCATTACAAGCTAGCTCATTAAATAATTTATTTAAAAAAGAAACTAAACTCAGCCAAATCGATGGTCTATCACAATTATATAATCGAAGAACTGGAGAAGAAAAAATTGAAAAATTGTTAATGGAACATACTTCTGGAATGTTTATGTTATTAGATATTGATGAATTTAAAACAATCAATGATACTTATGGTCATAGCGTTGGAGACGAAGCTATTATTAAAATCGCGGAAGTATTAAAAGATGAACTATTATCAAATTGTGTAATATTCCGACTCGGAGGAGATGAATTTGGAGCCTTTTCTCCAAACGCTCATTGTTTAAAAGATGCTGAAGCTACACTTGAAAGATTGTTTAATGACATTCATAATATTGCTTTATCCGCGAATCCTTCTTACCATATAAGCGTTTCAATCGGTTTAACAAATTATGATGGTTTATCAAATATGACATTTGATGAAATATATAAAGAATCAGATAAGAAATTATATGATGCAAAAACATACGAAGGAAATTATTATGTATACTAGGGATTTCACAATCCCTTTTATTTTTCCCATTATAAGTGGTTAAAAACAAATTTTCTTTAATATTATAAATAATATTATTGTCAATGAAATTATTTTTATATATAATATTTGCGTTGACGCTTTAGGAGGAAATATATCAATATGGAAAAAAAGGTCGAAAGAAAAGATAATCTTGAAGTCGTAGTTACTGTTAAAGTAAATGGCGATGAATGGAAAAAATTATGTAATAAATTATATAACAAAGAAGCAAGCAAGGTTGTAGTTAAGGGATTCCGTCCAGGTAAAGCTCCTGCAAATATGATCAAAGCAAGAATCTCAATGGCAAACATTTATAATGACGCTATTATCGATTTCGCTAATAAGGCATATGGTGAAGCTATCCAAGAAAATAAATTCTATGTTTATTCACAACCAAAAATCAATGTTTCTAAATTATCAGAAACAGAAGCTGAATTCGATGTTGTATTTGATTTAGTTCCAGAAATTAAATTAGGACAATATAAAGGTTTAAACATCCCTGCAGATGAAATCAAAGTTTCTACAAAAGATGTAACTGAATATATTGATAATTTAAAATCACAACACGCAATTATGCAAGTTAAAGAAGGCAAAGCAAAATTACATGACTCAGTCATTATTGACTTTGTTGGCTATGTCGATGGAGAAAAATTTGACGGCGGTTCCGCAAATGGTTATGAATTAGAATTAGGTTCTAACTCATTCATCCCAGGATTCGAAGATCAATTAGTCGGTATCAAAGCTGGCGATAAGAAATCAATCGAAGTTACATTCCCAGAAAATTATGTTGAATCATTAAAGGGTAAAAAAGCAACTTTCGAAGTAACTTGCCAAGATGTTAAAGAAAAAGTTATCCCTGAATTAGATGAAACATTCTTCGAAGATTTAGGTATTGAATCTGTTAAAGATGAAAAATCATTAAAAGACTATGCAAAAACACAAGTAACAAATCAAAAGAACCAAGAAGCTTTAAATGCTCAACTTGAAAAGATTGTTAATAAAGCTGTTGATAATGCAGAAGTTAAGATTCCTAACTCAATGATTGAAGAAGAAGCAAATGCTCAACTCGCTCAAATTAAGAAACAAGTTGAAGATGCTGGTTTAACATATGCTGACTATGTCGCAATCAACGGTTTAAAAGAAGAAGAATTAGATGCTAAGAGAAAAGAAGAAGCATCTAAGAACTTAAAAGCAATGTTAGTCATTGAAAAGATTATCATTGATGAAAAATTAAATGTCACAGAAGAAAAATTAGAAGCAGAATACGAACGTATTGCTAAACTCTATGGCATGGAAAAAGAACAAGTCAAGAATGCATTAGAATCTAATAAAGACGGACTTGTAAAACAATTAAGAAATAAATTATTCACAGATTTCATGTATGCAAATAACAAACCTGCAACTGATGAAAAAGCTGAAGCAAAACCAGCAGCAAAGAAAACAACAAAGAAAGCTGCAACTAAAAAAGAAGAAACTTCAGTAGAAGAAAAACCAGCAGCAAAGAAAACTGCAGCTAAAAAAACTACTTCTACAACAAAGAAGACAACAACTAAAAAAACAACAAAGAAAGACGCTGAATAATTAATATTATTTAATCTTTAAAATTATATAGGAGGTAAATATGCCAGAAGAAAAAGAGTTAATTCCTTTACTTATTACTCGTGGTGCTATTTTATATCCTGGATGCTCGACCACACTTGACGTTGGTCGAGTTTTTTCCATAAATGCAGTAAATAAAGCATTAAGCGATAATGAGGGTAAAATTATCTTAGTATCTCAAAAAGATCCTAATGATGACAAAATTACACCTGAAAACATCTACTTAGTTGGTACATTATGTAATGTATTATCTATTAAAGAAGTTAAAGGTTACTTTAAAGTAAAACTTCAATCAATATCAAGAGTACAAATTAAAGATGTAAACTTTGATAAAGAGAATGAAGATGACCCTTATTTAGCGGATTTTGATGCTTTAAATACAATTTATAGCAAAACACAAGAAGAAGAAAAACAATATGTTGATCAAATCATTAATCAACTTCAAGCTCTTGGTGCTACTTCATTACCACCAAGTTTAGTCAATCGTCTTCAAAAGGGTATCACCGCAGAAAATTTATGCAATCAACTTGCGTTCTTTTTCCCATTCGCTCTTGAAGAAAAACAACATATTCTTGAACTTGATGATTTAATTTCTCGTTTACAAATCATTGAAGCAGTTATTTCTGAAATTCAACAAGTTGATAATGTTGAATCAAGCATCAATGAAAGAGTAAGAGAAAAGACTGAAAAACAACAAAGAGAATACATCTTAAGAGAAAAATTAAAAGCTACTCAAGATGAATTAAATGAAGTTATCGGTGAAGATGAAGAATCAGAAGAAGAAGCAATCTTAAAAAAGATTGAATCTGATGATTATCCTGAAAAGATCAAAAAAGCTATTAAGAAATCTTTAAAGAAATTTAAACAACTTCCAACAGCTTCTTTAGAATATTCAATGGAAAAATCTTATTTAGATTTACTCGTTGATATGCCTTGGAGCAATAAGACTGTTGATAATGATGATTTAGCTAACGCAAAGAAAGTTCTTGATGAAGATCATTATGGACTTGAAAAAGTTAAAGAAAGAATCATTGAATATATCGCAGTTAAGAAGGTTACAAATTCCTTAAAAGCTCCAATTATTTGCCTTTATGGCCCTCCAGGAGTTGGTAAAACTTCTTTAGCTAAATCAATCGCTCGTGCTTTAGGAAGAAACTTCACAAAAGCATCTTTGGGTGGTCTTTATGATGAAGCTGAATTAAGAGGTCATAGAAGAACTTATGTAGGCGCAATGCCTGGTAAGATTATTAAAGGTATCAAAGCAAGTGGAACATGTAATCCTGTATTCTTACTTGATGAAATTGATAAAATGGCATCATCTAATAAAGGAGATCCAGCATCTGCTTTACTTGAAATCTTAGATCCAGAACAAAATTCAGTATTCCAAGATAACTATCTAGAAGAAACATATGATTTAAGCAATGTCTTATTCATTTGTACTGCAAACTATTTACAAAATATTCCTGCACCTTTAAGAGATAGATTAGAATTAATCGAATTAAATTCTTATACAGAATATGAAAAGATTAATATCGCAAAAACTCACTTAATCGAAAAAGAAAGAATTGCGAATGGTTTAAAAGAAGGCCAAATTGAATTCGAAGATGAAGCAATTAAATACATCATTAACTTCTATACTAGAGAAGCGGGTGTTAGAGAACTTGAAAGAGATATTTCTACTATTTGCCGTAAAGCAGTAGTTGAACTTATTTCTCACCCAAGAAAACATAAAGTTAAGATTGATATTAAGAAAGTCGAAGAATATTTAGGTGTTATTAAATTTGAATATTCTAAGAAAGAAAATGACAACCAAGTCGGTGTAGTTACTGGTTTAGCTTATACTGAATTTGGTGGAGATATCTTACCTATTGAAGCTAATTACTTTGAAGGTAATGCAGGACTTGTCTTAACTGGTAATTTAGGTAATGTTATGAAAGAATCTGCATCAATCGCACTTGACTATGTTAGAAGTAACGCAGTTAAATACGGAATTGATCCTAAATTCTTTGAAAAACATACTCTTCATATTCATGTACCAGAAGGTGCTGTACCAAAAGATGGTCCTTCCGCGGGTGTTGCTTTAACAACTTGTATTATTTCTTGTTTAACAAATAAGAAAGTATCTTCAACAGTCGCAATGACTGGTGAAGTTAATTTAAGAGGTCAAGCTTTACCTATCGGAGGTTTAAAAGAAAAATCCCTTGCGGCTTTACGTTCAGGAATTAAAACAATTATTGTTCCAAAGGGTAATGCAAGAGATATTACAGAACTTCCAAGTGAAGTAAAAGATACATTAAAGATTGTGACAATGAACTGCGTTGATGATGCGCTTAAGATTGCACTTGTGGATTAATTATGATTAATTTTAGAAATACAAAATTTGTCAAATCGGCAACAAGTGATAAAGATTCATTATACGATTTAGATCATATCATCTTTGTTGGTAGATCTAACGTTGGTAAATCAAGCTTAATTAACGCACTCACTGATCATAAAAATTTAGCTTTCGTTTCCAAAAATCCAGGTCAAACTAAATTATTAAATTATTACAATGTTGATAAGAAATTATATTTAGTTGACGCACCTGGATATGGATATAGAAAAACCGGTCAAAAAGATGGATTCGATGAAATGATGGATAGTTATTTTAAAACTAATTCACGTTTAAAATTAGTTTTATGGTTACTTGATTCAAGAAGAGAATTATCAAAAGAAGATATCGACTTTTATGAATTCTTAGAATCATTTAATGTTAAAACATTAATTGTATTTACAAAAGTTGATAAATTAAACCAATCAGAAAAAGCAAAGATTTCTAATATGGCTAAAAATCAATTAGGTCATATGAACTATATATTTGTTTCTTCAATGGATTCAAAATTAGTCGAAAATTTAAGAAAAGAAATAGCTTCACATTTATAGGGGATGATTATTCATCCTCTTTTTTCGTGAAAAAATATACTTGTATACAAGAATTTCAATATTAAATTGCAAGCGCTTTCAATAATTGATATACTTTAAGAAATAAACTAATTGAAAGGAAATTAAAAAAATATGAAAAAAGGTTTAAAAGTATTATCTATGATGCTTCTTTTGACAGGGATTGTTTCCTGCGGAGGAAAAACTTCTAGTTCTGTAGTTCCACAAAGTTCAACTCCAGCTTCTAGTGAAACTTCAAGTTCAAAAGTATCATCAAGTGAAGCAACTTCTTCAAGTGACACAAGTTCTTCACAAGCTTCATCAAGTGACACAAGTTCTTCACAAACTTCATCTTCTTCAAGTGTAGTAAGTTCATCATCAGAAGATAAGATTGTTACAAGAATTAGCGAATTTGTCGCAAGTAATTTAGCTACTGCAACTTTAAGTGGTGAAAGTTATGAAATTGATTCAGTTTTCTCCATTATTGGTAGTAATGTCACCTATGATGCAGGAAGTGGAAAAGAAGTAACTAATATATCAGGAACAAGCGTTTCTTCAGGTGGTAGACTTAAAAACTTCAAACAAAAAGGAACTGGTACATATTTACAAGTAAAAGTAACTGGAGACAATGCTAAATTATTACTTCAAATTGCTCCTGGAGGAAAAGGCGAAAGATCTTTAACTATATTAAATAGTGAAGGAACTTCTATCTATTCTAAATCTAATGGTGGTACTTCATCAGATATGTTCGCAGTTAACTTAGCGTTAGAAAAAGGAACTTATACTATTGGAGGTACTAATGGTTATAACCTTTATTATGCAGGCTTAAAAGAAGATGTTAAAGAAGGTAAAGAAGTAGACTTTAGAGTTGATGCAGACAATGTTGATAAAAACTTATTTGTTGGTGAAGCATTAAATTTATCTTCTCTCCATGTCTATAAAGTATTTGATAACGATACTGAAATTGAATTAACATCATCTGATTATACTATTGATCAAAGTAAATTAAATATTAATGCAGCGGGTGATTATACAATTGATGTTAAATATAAAAATTATGATGCTAAAAAGATTGCGATTAACGTATCAGAAATTACATCTATTGAAGTAAATGATTTACTTATTACTTCAGGTGGTAAAAACGCAAATAGAGTAAGTAAAGTTTATAAATTAAACGATACTATTAATACTGATGCATTTACAATTATTGGTAAGAGTGAAAAAACAAGTAAAGTTATTACTCCAGATTCTATTGTTCTTCCTGATACTACTACAACTGGAACAAAAGATATTGTTATTAAGAAAAATAATCTAACTCATGCTTATCCAATTTCTGTTATTGATTCTTCAACTATTCCAACTGACGCTAATAATAGATATTATTATTTTGCTGTTAATAAATCTTATGTCGATGGAACTATCGTTAAAAATAGAGAAGATGAAAATGCAATGGGATTTAATTCTATTCAAAAAGCTTTAGACTTTATTAAAACATCTGGATTAAGTGATGAAATTACTAAATATATCGATATTGCTGAAGGAACATATGATGAAAAGATTTATGTTGAATCTAAAAAAGTCTTCATGTTAGGTTCTTCTACTGGCGAAACAATTATTGAACACGCAGCAATTAATGATACAACCGATGCAAGAGGAACAAAATATTCAACATATGGTTCTGCAGCAGTTACAGTTCATGCGGATACCTTTGGTGCATATGATATTACTTTCAAAAATTCATATTTTGAAACAATGGATGAATATAATCAATGTAAATTAGCAAATAAACAAGGTGTCGCCTTTGTTTGTGATAATGATGCAGTAATTTCACATTGTAACTTTATTGGTTTCCAAGATACTTTATATGCTAGACTTGGTAACCAACTATATAGTAGTTGTAACATTCAAGGTATGACCGATTATATCTTTGGTGAAAGCGCAAATGCATTATTTGAAGGATGTACTATTACAACTTTAAATAGAGGTAGTGAAACTAATAATGGTTATATCGCAACTACAAAACCTGGTAGCGAAGTAACTGGAAATAATTTTGGTTTCTTATTTAACAATTGTGCAATCACAAGTGAAAAAGACGCTAATGGTAATTCTTTAGTTCCTGCAGGAACAGTATCTCTTGCTCGTCCTTGGGATAAATATTCTAAGATTACTTACGCAAACTGTAGTATGGATGCTTCTATTTCTACAAAAGCATATGGTGATACAACTGATAAGAAAAATGCTCGTTTTGAAGTAATGAGCTCAGTTAAACCTACTGATTCAACAGTTAAATTTGCTGAATACAATAATACTGGTGAAGGTGCAATTACTACTGCAGTCGCAGGTGGATCTATCTTAAGTGAAGAAGAATTCACAACTTTAAAAAATAATGCAGATTCATTCTTTTATGATTAATTAACTAGGGATGATTAATTCATCCCTTTTTAACTTGTCATGAGATTATTTTGGGACATAGTTTAATTTACAATGTAGTTAGATAGAGAATATTTCTATTAATAGAAATAATTCTTTACATTTATAGGAGGTATTATAATGGATGAAAAAAAACAAAATGAGATATTAGAAATCTTTAAAAACTATGATAAGAAAAACGTTTTAGGTTTAGATATTGAGCTTATTCATAATAACCCAACATTTATGGTTCCTATTACTAATACAAAATTAAATATAATAATATTTTGTTCTGTTGATGATGATTGTGTAACATTTGAATACGTATTAGGTGAATTTAAAGAAAGCTATGAACTTTTAAAATCAATTAATAATTTTAATAAAATCAGTAATTCTGATATTAAAATGATTTTAAAAAACTGTGATGAATATGATATGGTTTATGTTCAATATGATAACAAATATGAATCTATTGATGAGATAAATGATAAAATTACTAATGGATTTTTAGTCTATTTAAAACTCGCGGAATCTGAAAGATATAATGCTGCTTTTGAAGAAGTAATGAAATATCAAATAGATTGTAAGTATTAAAGTAATTAAGCAATAATTACTTATCTTTAAAATATATTTTAAAATAGTATAATTATTTTGAGGTAAGTTATATGGCAAAAGCATTAATTGATGAATCAATATTAGATATATTTTCTTTTAAAGAAGAATTAGATATTAAAGAATATCAGTATTTAAAATATCCTTCTTTTATTCCTATGATGAAAATGAGAATAAAACAATATAGAGTAGATAATTTTGGCTATATTATGATCATGAAGACATCAATGTTAAATTTAATGTCTTTAACAACGATATCTTTTACTCCATCTAATGGATTAAATGTTCCTTATTTATTAATTGATACTATGTCAATGGGTAAAAAAAGATTAGCCTATGTTGAATTTTATAATACTTCAACATTAGATAATTTTGATAATCTATATTCTTTAGAAGATAAGTATAAAATAATTACTAATCATCAAGAAAAAGAAGCATGGTATTTAAAAGAAAGAATGAAAGGTTCTTTAATTAAAGAAGGAACTAAAGAAGATGAATCTAAATTAAAAGAAATGATTATTGATGCTTTAAAAGAATATAAAAAAGTAATATCTTTAGCTTCTATTGATATAAATAGTATAAATAATTTAACTAAGTTCCAAGAGAAGATGATTACTTTA
>CAVFKD010000031.1:0-14830 GCA_963623095.1 bacterium
ATATTGTTAATTATAAAATTGTTGTAAGCAATAATATTTTATTTTATATTATTTTAAAATGTTTAAGCATGCGTAAAGGAGAGATATATTATGAAGGAAAGTAAAAAAGATATAAGAGATATTATTGAATATGATCGTGATGAAGATGAAATCATTCAAAGAAGTTATTTAGAATTAGAAACTTTATTAATGAATATTTTAGGATCACAAGAAGTTGTAGTTATCAATGATGATTTAAATAGAAAATATGAAGGAACAGAATCTATTATCTGTTTAAAGAAAAAATCATGGTTATCAAAAAGAGTTAATAATATTTATATAGAAGATAATAAAATAATTATTCATATTGATAATGATAAATACATTGATATAGATGATGAATTTAAAGCAAATTAAAGGGAATAATTTTATCTAAAAAATAGAAAATTTAACAAAATCAAAAAAAGTTTCAAAAAATGAAAAAAATACTTGCAATGGTATTATGGATATTATATCATATTAAAGCAATCGGGCCTGTAGCTCAGTTGGTTAGAGCGTTGCACTGATAATGCAAAGGTCGAAAGTTCAAATCTTTTCAGGCCCACCATTGTAACAACATCAATTCATTTATGAATTGTTTATATAGATTAAAGAAGTCACCTTTGGGTGATATTTTTTTTACCAAAATGAGATTTATTTTATAACTAAATTTCTTTATAATATATTTACTGATAACTTAGCTCAGCAGGGAGAGCACTTCCTTCACACGGAAGAGGTCAAGGGTTCGAACCCCTTAGTTATCACCATTAGTTGATAGGGATATCAACTTTTTTTCTTATCTGGAATTATTTAAAAAAAAGTTAATTTTATGAAGAAGTTATTGGATGAATAATTTTTAAATAATTGATAAATAGATATAAATCTTTTAAACTTATACAAGTGAGAAAATTATGGAAAATATCTTAAATAAATTAAAAACAAACGAAAAATTGATATACCATTTAACAAATATTGCCTACATGATCATTACAATGGGCATTACTTTTTTAATTTATTATTTATTATTTTCTTTAAATGGCTTTTATCCTTTTAAAAAAGATGGATCAACTATATTGATGATTGATGCCCAAGGACAATATATTTCTTATTTAAGATATTATCGAGAATTATTGTTAAACCATGGCTCAATGTCTTATACCACTTCTAAAGTTTTAGGTGGAGATTTTATTTCCATCTTCAGTTATTATTTAGCTTCACCTTTTAATTTATTTTTGGTATTTATTAATCAAGAAGAGATACCTGCGTTTATCTTAATTACTTCGATAATTAAAATGGTACTTGCTTCTTTATTTGAATATTTATATTTATTTAATAGAATCAAGAAACCTTCATTTAAGATTCTTTTTACAAGCATTGCTTATTCTTTATTATCATATAGTTTTGTTTATCTATCTAATTTTATGTGGCTGGATGGAGCGATGATTCTTCCATTAGTCGCATTAGGAATCGATAAATTAGATGAAGGAAATAAGAATATTATTTATCCTTTAGCTTTAGGCTATAGCCTTATTACATCTTGGTATATAGGTGCGATGATTTGTATATTCTCAGTTTTATATTTCTTAGTTGTTTATTTTAAAAAAGATAAAGAAGATAGAAACAAGAAGAATTTAATTAAATTTGTTTTATATTCCTTATGTGGAGGTATGATTTCTTCTTTTATCTGGCTAGGAGCTTTTAGCCAATTTAACGGCACCAAGGTTCAATCTAATTTTTCTAGTTTTCAATTTTATAATTTAGGGACTTTATTACAGGCTTTTATGCCTGATAATTATAAACTATCTTATATCACTCAAAATGAAGGATATATTATAGGATTTACTTCTTTACCTGTATTAATATTTACAATTCAATATTTCTTTAATAAAGGATATTCATTAAAGCAAAGATTATTAAATCTTATATTATTAGGATTTTATTTAATAATGAGTATGAATAGTTTTACAAATACATTATTACATTTTGGATCTGTTCCTACTTGGTTTCCTACTAGATATTCATTTATATTTTCTTTTATTTTATGCTCACTTAGTTTTGATCATTTTGATAAATTAGAAAAACAAAGATTATTAGGTTTTGGTCTATCTATAATTGTAATTATTTTATATGTTATATTATTGATATTTGTTCCTAATAATAATGGTGATACATATTCTTTTTCTTATCAAACAATTATTATAGGTAGTCTTACAATATTAATATCATTTATTGTTATGTTACTATCTTATATCAATAGAATTAATAAAAAAGAATATATTTATAATACCCTTAAATTAGCGATAATACCTTTAAGTATTTATTCTTGTTATTTAGGTGATAATCAAATAATAAAAGAGAATATGAAGAGCAATTATTATCAACTTCAAGAAACATATTTAAATGATTGCTCATACCAAAATAGCGTTGATATTTTAAAAAAGTATGATGGGAATAATAACTATCGAATGGAAATGACATTTAATCGTTTAGGTAACTTTAATGGTGCGAATAATAATCCAATGTTTTATTCTTATGCAGGATTATCACATTATTCTTCTTCAGAAAAACTCGCGGTTAAAAACTTCTTCAAGAAAATGGGATATCGATACGATGGCTTTTGTGAAGCGTTTGATTATGGATCAACTGCCTCAATGTCTTCTTTTTTAGGAATAAAATATTTAATCGATAATTCTAATGATTATGATGCATATCAACCTTATTATTTCTTTAATTCTTCTTTTGATAAATTAGATTTAAAATCAGATATATCACATATAAATTATTATCAAAATAAGACAGTTTTACCATTAGGTTTTTGCGTTAATAAATCATCTAACGAAAATGTCATTGAAGATTATAAACTCGACAATGATAAAATTTATGTATTAGATCATTTTGAATATCAAAACCAAATCTATAAACAAATGATTGGTGAAACTTATCAAGATATTTTTAAATCTTTAGATTATAATGTTGGTTTATCAAGTTCTATATCTTTAGTAAGTGAAGATGAAGAATTACATACATATTATTATTCTGGAACTAAGGGAAGTTATATAACTTATAGTTTTAATAATCCTAATATTCCAACAAAAGATTATAATTTATATTTCTGTTTAAAAGATCTTAATTCTTCATTTGATACATATATTGATGGGGTAAAACTTGAATTAGGTGGAGGACAACATAATGGCATCCATGGTGTTAAAAATTCCAAATTCATTCATACAATTAAATTAGTCGCAAAAAAAGATTTCGTATATGAAATGATAAGACCAGAAATATATTATGAAGATTTAAATTTATTAACTACATATACATCGATATTAAAATCTGAAGGCATTAATGATTTAAAGAATATATCAACTTCTTCTAAATATGGTTATGAAGGAAGTTTTACTTTAAATAGTGATTCAAAAGAATTGTTATTTACTTTACCTTATGATTCTAATTTTAAAATCTACATCGATGGTAAAAAGGTTAATACTTATGTTCGATATAATATCTTTATCGCAGCATCATTAGATAATGTATCTAAAGGTGAACATCAAATAAAAATAGAATATAAAGAAAAAGGTGTAACAATTGGAAGTATTATTTCTTTAGGAGGAATATTATTCTTAACCTACGAAGTTATTAAAGATAAGCAAAAAGCTAGTACTATCTTATTGACATCAAACTAAAAGGAGCGATTAATGCGCTCCTTTTATTTGATATATTCATCGACTATGTAGCAAGGACGATCAAGTGATTCTTTATTGATTCTTGCTAGATACATTCCATTAATTCCAATGAATATGCATGCAATGCCTAAAGCAAGGAAGATAGAGAAAATAATCATTAATGCGAGGAATAATAAAGTTCCACCTGCATAAAAGTGAACATTTTCATTGACGATAAATAAGACAATTGATGCGATTAATAAAATGAAATTAATAAAGCAACTAACAATACCGAATTTGAAAGAGAATTTTAATGGTTCAACGCTGCTGGAAGCAATAAAATCTTCTGCGAGATTGAACATTGATTTATAGTTGTATTTTGTTTCTCCTTTAGGACGTGGAGCTCTTACAAAGTCAACTGTTGTTGTTTTATGTCCTACATAAGGGACTTCGACTCTAAAGATACGATTCTTTTCATTTAAAGCATTTATTTCATCGACAACTTTACGATCGATAAGACGATAATTACCTACATTGTTTGGTACTTTGATTTTTCCAGATAATTTATAAATAATTTTATAAAATGATTCTGCAGTAAATCTTTTTAAGAATGAATCACTAGATCTATCAACGCGGTGAGCGTTAACAACTAAATATCCTTCTTCATATTTTTTTAATAAATCAAAGATTAATTCTGGTGGATCTTGGAAGTCACAATCCATGACAATCACTAAATCACCAGTCGCATATTTAACTCCCGCGGCAACCGCAGGTTCTTGACCGAAATTTCTAGAAAAAGAAACAATATGAATATTATCTTGTTTAGCTTTATATTCTTTTAATAATTCTAAAGTTTTATCTTTAGAACCATCATTAACTAAAACATATTCACAATTGTAATTATTTATTTTAGAAAATATATCATTCATTTTTTCGAAGAATAATGGAATCATTTCTTCTTCATTATACATTGGTACGACAACACTTAAAGTTTTCATAACTCACCTCGAATAACTTTTATAATTATACATTATTAAAATATGCAATGTAAATGTAATATTTAATTGCTTAATTTTCTTTACTATCTAATCCTTGGTGATAGATATTATATGAGAAAATAAATAAGATTAAATTAATAACATAAGTTGGCCAAACTATCATAGAGAAAATATTGTTGCTAACAGTATTTGTTAATATAGTTCTTAAACCAATACATCCATCAGATATTAACGCAAATAAAATACTAAATAACATATAAAGATAGTATTTATCTTTTGTTTTAATATATTTAAAAATAGTTAGAATCAAATTAGAAATTAATAATCCAAAGCATAAAGAAGCAATTACACCTGAGACATTATTTAAAGATGGAATAAAGAAAGAAATCGCTAAAAATAACATTAATGAAATCGCATGAATAATTAATTCTTTTACATCCTTCAATAATATGACGCATAACAATAGATATGATCCTAAAAATAAAGACATGTTGATAATAGAATTATTATCATCTATAAAAATAAATATATTCGCGATTAAACCAATTAAGATATATATAACCATTAAGTTTTTAATATCTAATAGCTTATGCTTATCATCAATAATATGACTAATGAAATAGGCTATAATCCATAAAAATGGTAAACCAATTACAAATAAGCGACATATTTTAACCATTGGATAATATAAATGAGCGTATTTAACTAAATCAGAACAATCGACCATTGTCTTTATTTGGAAAACAAACATAATAACTAATATTATTACTTCTAATAAAACAAAGATATAATCGAATACATTAAGAGATTTTAACTTCTTTAAAAAATTCATAGGTTCACCACCTTTTTTATTATTTTAAACTAATCATTACTTTTTGTAAACGCTTTCTAGAATCTGAATTAATACACAGTATTATAATAACAAACGGAAAAGAGGATTTTTCATGAATACAAAAGATATGACTCAGGGTAAACCATTTATAGTTTTATTACTATTTGCATTACCAATGGTATTATCAGTAACATTACAACAACTTTATAATCTCGCGGATAATTTTATCGCTGGACATTTTATTTCTTCGATTGATTCATTTAATGCGGTCGGTATTGTTTATCCTCTTACGGTTGTATTTTTAGATATCGCAGTTGGATTTGGTGTCGGATGTGGAGTAGTTTCTGCAAGATATTTTGGTGGAAAAGATTATTTATCTTTAAAGAAAACCGCGCATGTTGGTTTAATTGGTACTCTTGTATTAGGACTAATAACCACGATTATTGGTCTAGGAATTATTTATCCTTTATTACATGGAATGATTGATACTTCAACTGATATGGGATGTTTTAATGAAGCATTATCATATATGCTTATTTACATTGGAGGAGTTATATTCTTATTTATTTATAACTATGCAATGTATATGTTCCAATCATTTGGTAATTCTAAAACACCTTTATATTTCTTAATTTTCTCAACATTATTAAACGTTGGATTAGATTTATTATTTGTTATGCCAATAAAACTTGGAAGTGCAGGATTAGCTTTAGGAACTGTTATTTCTGAAGCCATCGCAGCGATTTTATCTTTAGTTGTATTATTTAAAAGCATTAATAAAATGGAACAAGAAAAAATCAAAGGATTTGATAAACCTATTTTTAAACAAATTGTCGGTGTTGCTATACCTTCTATTTTACAAGGATTATTTATTTCTGTCGGAGGAGTATTAATTACTACTATCTTAACTTCGATTGGAGGTAATTATGTTGCAGGAGGATATTCTGCCGCGTATAAGATTTGTTATATCGCGATAAATATATTTACTGTATTATGCAATGCGGAATGCAATTATGTTTCTCAAAATGTTGGCGCGGGTAAATTTGATCGAATTAAAAAAGGATATTATGCAACACTTATAATAAGTGCGATATTTGGAGTTATTGCAACGGTTATAATATTACCATTTAAAGAATTCTGGGTTAGAATTTTCTTAAGTAGTGATGAAAGTAGCGATGTATCGATGATTGTTTCTTCTGGTGAATTATTTATCACATGCGTTGTTCCTTTCTTTATATTGATGGTTATTAAAATTCCTCTTGATGGAATATTAAAAGGCGCGACTGATATGCTTGGATTTACTTTAGGTACTTCAGTAGATTTAGTTGTTAGAGTATTAGGAGCATTAATTCTTGGAAACATCTTTGGATATGAAGGAATATTCTTTGCTTGGCCAATAGGATGGGCGGTAGGAATGATTATTTCAATCATTATGTATTTTTCAAATAGATGGAAAAGAAAGTGCGGATATCAAGAAATTACCACCGAAAATAATTAATTTACATATTTAGTAAATACCCTATACACCTTGAATTTTATATCTTTAAGATATAGAATAGAGGTGTATTTTTTAATGCCAATAGGGAGGCAAATATGAAAAAGAAAATTATAATTCCATTATTATCATTAAGTATGATTTTAGGCTTTGTATCATGCGGTAATAATGATTCTCAAAGCTCAATTTCTCAAAATAATGAATCAATTATTGTTAATAAAGCGGTAGTGGTTGATCAAGTGACAAGAAGTTATTTACAAGTTGGTGAAACTTATCAATTAAATGCACATGTATATGGCACAGAAAATGATAGCGTTAACTATATTTCTAGTTCTTCTTCAATCGCAAGCGTATCATCAAATGGTTTAGTAACTGCTTTAAAAGAAGGTAATGTTAATATCATTGTAAGTGCGAGTGATGATAAAACAGTTAGAAAAATTGTTAAATTTACCATAGTAAAAGATGCGGTTAGTTTAATTCCAGGATTAAATGATGTTATTTCATCTATAAATGCTTTAGATTTTGAAAGCGGCGTTAATTTTAATGGTAATATTAATCTTAATTTAGGAAACATTGGAGTTAAAATAGGTAAAAAGATTCAAGATAAGACTTCTATAAATACAACTCTTACTTCCAAAGAAATTTCTTTACCAGTTAATATCGATGTAAGACAAGATGAAAAAGATACTGAAGAAAAAGTAGGTAGTTATGTTCGTGCAAGTTTACCTTTAGGAGATGTTATTGATTCTTTAATTACATCAAATAAAGCATTTAACACTATTGGAGCTATTATACCATTAAAAGGAACTCTTGCTTCTTCTATAAGTGGATTAATTGATAGTGATTATAATTCATATTTAACTGCGAATGATAATTCGGATTTCTATTCATTAGATGTTTATGATTTTGGTGAACAAACTTTCTATACTTCACTTAATAGAGACTTTGGAACTGAAGAAGAACATTCTTATTTACCATATGCATTTGAAGATAAACAAGGCTTTGAATTAATAGGTAAAATCGCAGGTTTTGTTTATGATGCTTTACAAGGAAATGATGTTGATACATCAACAATAAAATCAAATTTAGAAATTAATTCTCTCGCGGATTTATTCTCTAAAGATACATTATTAAAACTTCAAGTTATGTTAAATGATTATCTTGAATCACAAGAAAATGAAAATGGTACTAAAGTTAAATTTAATGAATCATTCATGACTTTAATTAACGCAGAAATGAGTGAAAAGAAAATTGGTGGAACTACTGAATTTGATTTAGATAACGGTATTGAAGTAAGTATTGATCTACCAAAAGAATTAACAGAAATATCCTTTAATTTAGTTAAAGAAAATAATCAATATTCAAGCATGAATTTATCTCTTAAAGGTAAAAAAGTTGATGGAACTGAATATGAAGCTTTAAATATTAGTTTAGATATACCAAATGAAACTATTGGTAAAGATAGCATTAATGCTGAAGTTGAACAAACTAACAATTATCTAAATGCTTCTTCTTCCTTTGTATGCGGTAATACAATAAATATGATTACTAAATCTACATCAGTAAAAGAAATTAATAAAACTGCGAATGATTTATATGAAATGGTAACAGATTATTCAATTGATTTATCTTCAAATAAACAAGCAATTAAAGATGTAACAAATTTCTTAGATTATTATTACGATAAGCATTATTCTAGTGCGGAACGCCAAAACTTATTATATCCAATGTATAATAAACTAACAAAGATTAATGCCGCAAGAGACGTAGTTACTGTTCAATATCCTTATACAAAATTCTATGATAATGACTTTATTAGTGTTAACCATTATGTTGATTTTAAACCGGTTGATGATTTTACTTCTAGCTTTAAATCCGGCAAAGATACCATTATTGAAGTAGATGAAAATGGTGTATTAAAAGGCCATAAATATTATAGTGGCACAATTACTTCTGGAAATGAAAAAGGATTTAACAATTCTACAAGCGTAAAGGTTACTATTACTCCAAATAGTGAATCAACTTTAACAAAAGCACAAACTAGTAGTTGTACATTATATTATGGAGGAGAAGCGGAATTTGAAAAAACTGCGACTCAATTACTAGAACATGAAAACTTTGATACTGAAACTCATACTTTAACTATGCATGAAAATGAAGAATTTGATTTAAATCAAATCTTATCTTTCCCTGAAGGTTATTCCATCTCAACTGTATCTCTTAATAATACAAAGAAAATTCTAGATACCTCAACTACTAAGAAAGATAATTTAGTTGTTAAAACTTTAACAAAACAATTAGATGATGATGGAATTAATTATCGTAGTATTGCGAGTGTTCAAATTAATGTTAAATATCCAAATCCTGAAGATATAACTAAAACAATTCAAGAAAAAGTTATTATCTTTGTATCTATTGTAGACTAGGTTTTATTATGAAAAATAAATTAAATTTATTATTAATACTTCCTACTTGCTTATTAGTAGGATGTGGATCTAAAGCATCTATAGTTAGAAAAAGCGAAGAAATTAAGCAAGATGTCCATCAATCAACTTTATTAGAAATTGATGAAAATACTCCTTCAATCGATGAAAGTGATTCAAAAGATGTTGTATCTAGAGTTTTATGGAAAGTAGCGAATAGGAGTAATTATAAAGTTATTTCAAATGGTGATTCAAAAGCGAGCATCGCAAATCAAACAATTGAAAATTTAAAAATTGTTAAAGACAATAAATGCTTTTTACAAACAACATCAACAGGGTTAATAAATTTCTCTAAACAAAGATTTTTATTAAAAGATGAAGAAAAATATTTTTCTAGACAAGCTAGCACTGTAAGTTCAAGCAATGTTACTTATGATGATAATGAAGCTCCTGAATGTTATTCATTTTCATATTATTTAGATGAATATGGTACATTACCTTTTAAAGCGACAAGCTATGTTATAAATCAAGATACTTATTTGTCATCTCCAACAATAATTAAAGATGGAGATAATTATAAAATTAATATTGAATTAGATCCAAATGGAGATAAAGCTCCTTATTATTATGTAAGTGAAATATTAACAAGTTCAGAATCTTCTACAGTACCGGAATTTACAAGTATTAAATTAGAATTTGTTATTGACCGGAACTATAATTTATTAACTGCAACACAAGATGAAGAATATAATGTAACTAAGATTATAAAAGCTCATACTGTTACTCATGTAGTTGATACTTATTATTACGATGATATCGAATTTGATGAAGAAATATATTCTTATTTCTCACAATTCTTCGATAATGAAGTGATTATTTAATCAAAAGTCACTAAATTATGGACAAAATATGACTTTTTGTCTTTTAAAAATATATAAGAAATGCAAATATTTTAATTTTTATTTTATTGAAAAGATAAATGTAGTATAATGCTTTTCGTTAAGAGAGGAGAAACTATCAATGGCAGCTAAAAAAGGCGATTACTTCGGTTTAAGTTGGATCGTAAGCTTAATTCTTGCTATTATCCCAGTAACATCATGGTTATGTGGTGCAATCACAAGAATTACAGAAGGCAAAATTGTTGCAGGTATCTTACGTTTAATCTTAGGATGGAACATTATCTGGATCTGTGACTTAGTATGCATGATTTTAAATAAATCAATCTTACGTATCTTACCTTGCTAATTGTAAGTACAATAATATAAAAGAGCTTCGGCTCTTTTTTCTTTGCTTTAAGCGCAAAAAAAAGATGAGTTATTACCTCATCTATAATATCTTTATTGGTGCGGCCAATGAGACTTGAACTCACACAGGAAATCCTATACGCCCCTCAAACGTACGCGTCTACCAGTTCCGCCATGGCCGCATTGCTAGTAGAGTATACAATAATTTTTATTTAAATACAAGTAAAAAATAAAAACTAGAGTAGTGGAATAAATGACCAAAAATTTTTAAAATGACCAAAGATGACCAAAAGTTTTTAAAATAATTAAAAGGTATTGTATAATTTGTTTAGTTATTTGTGTTTAAAGAAAGGCAAAATATATGATTAGAAGAGCAATAGATCAAGATATTACTTATTTAAATAAATTATTATATCAAGTACATAAAGTTCATCATGATGTAAGACCTGATTTATTTAAAGATGGAACTAAGAAATATACCGATGAAGAGTTAGTTAAAATCATTCATAATGATTTAACACCGATATTTGTTTATGAAGAAGATAATGTAGTACTAGGTTATGCATTTTGTATTCATCAACAACATATCAATGATAATAATTTAACTGATGTAAAGGTTCTTTATATTGATGATTTATGCGTTGATTCAAATTATAGAGGGAAACATATCGGTACTAAATTATATGAATATGTATTGGATTACGCAAAAAAAGAAGGATATTATGAAGTTACTTTAAATGTTTGGGCAGATAATAAAGAAGCATTGAAGTTTTATGAACATATAGGCTTAAGAATACAAAAAATTGGTATGGAGAAGATATTATAATATGGAACAAGTAAAAAGAATGTTAGAAGGTAAACTCTATCACTGCGGATATAAAGATGAAGATAGAGAAGAGATGTTTAAAAAAAGAAATGAGTTCTTAGATGCATTTAATGCCACTGGTTATGGTGATTATGATAAAAGAGAAGAACTTTGTAAAAAATACTTTGGTAAAACAGGAGAACATATCGGCATAAATAAACCTTTCCATTGCGATTATGGATGCAATATTTATTTAGGTGAAAGATTCTATGCAAATTTTGACTGTGTTATGTTAGATGTTGCAAAAATAATTATTGGTGATGATGTATTACTTGCACCAAAAGTATCTATTTATACCGCGGGTCATCCAATTGATGCTGAAGTAAGAAACTCTGGATTAGAATATGGTTATGAAGTAAAAATAGGTAATTCAGTTTGGATTGGTGGAAATTCTGTCATATGCCCTGGAGTTACCATTGGTGATAATGTTGTAATAGGCGCCAATTCAGTTGTTACAAAAGATATTCCTTCTAATGTAGTTGCCGCGGGTAATCCTTGCAAAGTAATTAGAAAAATAACAGAAGAAGATAAAAAATATTGGCAAGAACAAGCTAATGATTTTTATAAAGAATGCGGAAGAATTTAAGCACAAAAAAGAGATAGATTTTGAACCTATCTCTTTTAATTTGTTTTAGTTATCGCCTCTAGAATAACCGTTTTTCATTTCTTCACTTGCGACTAACATTAATTTATTTAATGTTTTTTGTGTTTCTTTCTTAGTTAAATTTGCCATTTCTTCATTAGCTTTTTCTAATACTTTGATATCTTTAGTTTTCGTGTATTCTTCATCAAACTTATTAAGATTTTTATGACCTAAGTTAAATATAGCACCTTGATATCTTTCAATATGGATAATTGCTTTTCCATAGTGAGGATCCGCTAATACACCTAATAATCTTGAATTCCAATAGAAATTTGAAGTATCGACATCTAATGTTACTTTTGATACATAATCAGGCATTTTAGAAACATTTGTATACATTGGTATAATTGCGTTAAATGCATTTGAACCAAAGCAAATCCATTCAACACCTTTTAATCTATCTTCGACATATGGTCTAATTTGGCATATTGCCATAACACCAGTTCTTGAAATACCAATTGGACGATATAAAGCCTTCTTAGGATTATCTCTTACTGAATATGGATTATAATCAGTACCTTGATAATAAGAAGAAAGAATATATTTTACGTCTTCAATGGTGATTTTATGTTCAGGAACAAAACTCCAAGGTATATCATCACTTGTTGGAGTATAATCAGCATTTTCTCCATCCCATTTGAAAGTACGAGGGTTAAAATATCTTCCCATATACCAAGCTCTTGGAGTGTTATATACATGGTCTGCATCTGAATGAGAACCAAAGACAACACGAGGATTAAATTTACCATCTAAATTTAAATCAAGGTGATTCTTTTTTACAAATTCTAATAAATCTTTAGAACAGAGATTTTCTTTTCCTTCATTAAATGCATCTTCAAAATCAAAATTATCTAAACCAAATTGATTAGGCATTACAACATATTCTTCATCCTTAACTCTTTTTGCAATCCAATGATGACCTCCGATAGTTTCTAACCACCATATTTCATTTTCATCATTAAAAGCAATACCATTAGGTTCATAAGTACCGTATTGTTCTAATAAAGAACCAAGTCTTAAAACACCTTCTCTTGCAGAGTGAATATAAGGAAGAACTAAGACAACTAAATCTTCTTCACCAATTCCTCCGGCAACTTCTTTTTGATTTTTATCTTTTTTGATATATCTTACGTATGGATCTCCACCTAATACACGTGGATTAGAAGTGATTGTTTCTGTCGCAGTCATACCAACGTTTGCTTCATTAATACCTGTTGCAGCCCAAATTCCATTTGAATCATCAATTGATGGACAAGAAGAATAACTTAATGGATTATCTGGTAAATCAATTTCTAAATGTCCAATTTTACTTTTATATTTTTTACCTTGTGATTTTGGATTTACAATAATGAGTTTCTTTTCATCAAAGTATCCATCATCGTTTCTAGCGATTAATGTAGAACCATCATAACTAGCTTTTTTGCCTACTAAAATTGTTGTACAAGCCATATTTGTACCTCCTTAAATTAGTAACATTATAGTTTATTTAAATATTTAATCAAATATTTTAGTTAGTAATAATTAACTTATTTGCAATTTAAAAATTAGTATGCAATAATAAAACAACAATAGGTGGTGATTAAATATGCTACTTGAAAAGAAGTCAATAAAAGAACTACTACAAAAAAATGAAGTAGTCGCAGAAGCTTTACATGTTGATGAGAATATGTCTTTGGAATATTATCATCTATATAAAAATAATTCGATTCATATTAACTTTGATGAAGGAGAAGATAAATCTACTTTAACTTATTTAGTTTTAGAAGGAGAACTAGATTTAATCTTATCAAACGAAAGACATCACTTTGGAAAATATGACCTCTTTAGCGTGGATTCAGAAAATCCTTTTGAAATTTATGCGACAACCGAATTAAAACTCTTATTTGTTACTTCAAGCCAAACTTCTATTGATCGAGAATTAGATAATTTATCATCACAAATTAAAGAACTAGAATCTAAAGATATCTATTTAAAAGGGCATAATTACCGCGTAGGAAAATATTCATTAATGATATTAAATAGAATGCATTTAGGTATTAATACTAATAACTTAAATTTTGCAGCATCATTCCACGATATTGGGAAAATCAAGATTAGCAGTGATATTGTCAATAAACCTGGAAAACTAACAAAAGAAGAATTTGATGAAATTAAAAAACATCCAATATATTCTTATGAAATACTAAAAGAAGCTTTAGGAGAGGAAGTAGCGTTAATCGCTAGATATCACCATGAAAAACTAGATGGTTCTGGCTATCCAGATGGTATTAAAGAAGAACAAATACCTTTAGAAAGTAAGATATTATCAATCGCGGATATATTTGATGCATTAACCACGAATAGATCATACCGTAATGGATTTAGCTTTAAAGAAGCATTGGATATTATGGAAAAAGAGGTAAATGAACATAAGATTGATGAAAGTGCGTTTAATGCTTTAAAACAACTCGTAAATGATAAATTGATCATTGAAGGCGTTGATAATGTTTAATTACCTAAAATTACAATTGTTTACAGAATAATATAATTTTTATAAACTGGATATGTAAACAGGGACTGTTATAAGCTTTCTGTTACTTAACGAGAATCGTTGCCACGATTCTCTTTTTTGTTAAGTTCTTTAAGAATAAATAATATTAAGATTAAAACT
>CAVFKD010000032.1:0-12861 GCA_963623095.1 bacterium
AAAAAATTGACGTTGTTGTTTGTTTATTTCTGCTTAGTTTTCAAAGATCAGATTCAGCACTTGTTTTTACTCAAAACGCGCTGACGTGTTTAAATAATATCACTGTAAGTTAAGCATGTCAACAACAATTTTAACTTTTTAATATTATTTTTTTAATTTGATTTTTGCTACTGCTTTATCGCAGCAACTCATACATTAAAACATATACTATAAGATAATTGCAAGAACTTTTTTAAGAATTTAATATTTTTTTCAAAAAAAGAAAAAAGCACTTAATCCTATATATTATATATAAGAATAAATGCTTTAAAATTATTCAACACTCTTTAAAGAATCAATCATATTAATTCTCTTTAAAGTAAAATGAGTTATTAAATTTACCACCATTGTAAAGATGAAAGCTAATAATCCAGAGAAGACAAAACTATACCAATTAATCTCATGAATAAATCTAACATAAGAAATTTCAATAGTTGATACAACTACATTGGTTAAGAAATATCCTGCGAATAAGCCAAGAACTATTCCAACAATTGTTAGAATTATATTTTCCTTATTAATATAATTATCTACCTCTCGAGGATAAAAACCTAAAACTTTTAAAGTAGCGATCTCTCTTTTTCTTTCATGTATATTAATATTAGATAAATTATATAGAACAATGAATGATAGCATCATCGACAATATAACTAAAATATAAACAACACTATTTAATGATCCCAACATATTATTGATAGAATCTATTTGTTCTTGGATAAAGCTTACATTTAATATTTCATCATTTTCTAATAATGATTGACTAAATGATGTCTTTTCTTCTTGGGACATATCAATTAAAGAAGTATAAACAATATTAATATCATTTTTCTTTCCTGTTGCATTTAGATAAGTTTCTTCATTCATATAAATATAATGACGAACATAGTTTTCTACTATCGCAGTTATTTTATATGTATAAGTAAAATTATCATTATCAGAAAATGTAATAATATCATTTTCTTTTAGTTTTAACATGCTCGCTAGTTTTTCAGAAACGATAACTTCATCATCTTTTAAAGTTATTGATGAACCATCTTTTTGATCATAGAAATGGTAAAATTCTTGGTAGTTATTATCAAATACATTAATAGTAATATCTGTGTTTTTCAAAGAACCACTTATATAAGAAGATTTACAATATGATTTAATTTCTTTTCTATTCAATATTTCATTTAATATATCTTCATCACATTTATTTGTGTAAATAGATGCATCAAATGTTTGAACTTTTTCAAATTGTGCAGAAGGAATATTGGTAACTGAATCTCTAATACCAAATCCACATAGCATTAAGGCTGTACATCCTGCGACACCAAAGATAGTAACAAGTACTCTTTTTTTATATCTAAAAATATTTCTAATGGATACTTTGTTAGAAAATTTAATTTTCTTCCATAAGAAAGTTATTCTTTCTAATAAAATCTTTCTACCTGCCTTAGGTGTTTTAGGTCTCATTAAGTTTGCAGGTTTTTCTTTTAATTCTTTAAATACAGTATATAAAGTAGTACCTAATATACATAATAAAGAAATGCTTAAACCTAATAATGATTGACCAATATTAAGGGTCAAATCAAAGAAAGGAATACTATATAACAATTTATAAATATTGTTAATTAAAGATGGTAAAATAATTACTCCAAGTCCGACACCAATTAACCCACCAATTAAAGTCGCTAAAGAGGCAAATAACATATATTTAAATAAAATATGTTTATTGCTAAAACCAAGTGATTTAAATGTACCAATTAATTGACGATCATCTTCAACCATTCTGTTCATAGAAACTAATGATACCAATATTGCAACTGCATAGAAAACAAGAGGGAAAACATAACTTAATTTAGTCATTGATTCCGTATTATCCAAATAACCGCTATAAGTGGAATCAGATAATCTCGTATTATGAGTTATAGAAGCATTATTTAATAATATTTTTCCTGAATCTAAAGACTCTTTTAATTCTTCAATGCTCTTATATCCTAAGTTATCTAATAATGCCTTTATTGATTCATCACTATAATGATTTTTTGTAATAATATCATAAATCATTTCACCATTTTTCAATTGTTTTTGTAGTGTTGATTTACGATTCAATAATAAGTTTTCATCAATCAATTTAATATCTTCAATTACACTATTTACTTTATTAGTATATTCAGTTGAATCAGTTTGTAAATTTGTTACTCCATCAACTTGAATATAAATATTGGTATAATAAGAAGTAGTAATCACATCAGGATTAACATATGCGATAAAATTAATATTACCGGTTCCTACATTAGTTTTTCCATATCCTCCACCTACTTCAACATTAGAAAAATATAAAGATGATTTTACACTTCCGACAATCTTAAAAGTTGAAGAAGATAAGTTAGAATTAGATATAGTTATAGTATCACCAATTTTATAATCAGTTTTATTAAGAAATGTATAATCGACTAAGATTTCATCATCTTTTAAAGTATTAATATCGTAATCAGATGTTATTTTGTTAATGTCATCAGTTATTTGGTGAATTCTTATAACATAATCATTATCAGTTTTAAAAATTGTATCGACACTTTTAGTTGGAACATAGTTTTTTATTCCTTCAATTTCCTTTAAAGAATCGACATCATTTTCATCAAAACCAATACTAGATACTAAGGAAATATCATAAAAATTATTTTCATTTAAATATCTATTTAATGTATTTTTCATCGCAGGTGTAGTTGCTTTTAATCCAGAATAAACAAATGCACCTAAAAAAGACATTATCAATAATGATAAAAAACTAGGAAAGTTATTTTTAATCTCTCTTAAAGAAGTAGACAATAAACGATTCTTTTTTACCATTCAATGTCCTCAACTTTCGTTGGTTCAATGTTGATGGTAACTTCTTCAACATGTCCACTTTTAATATGTATTACTTTATCACCCATTGGTGCAATCGCAGAGTTATGAGTAATAATGATAACTGTTCTATTATATTGACGTGCTTGAGCTTGTAATAAAGAAAGAATTTGCTTACCAGTTTTATAATCTAAAGCACCGGTTGGTTCATCGCACAATAATAATTTAGGATTTTTTGCAATCGCTCTAGCAATGGCTACTCTTTGTTGTTCTCCTCCCGAAAGTTGTGCAGGGAAATTATTTAATCTTTCACCAAGTCCAACACTTTCTAATACTTCTTTAGGAGATAAAGAATCTTTGCACAATTGTACTGCGAGTTCGACGTTTTCTAATGCAGTTAAATTTTGTACTAAATTATAAAATTGGAAGACAAAACCTATATCATTTCTTCTATATTTAATTAAATCTCTTGGTTTTAATTTTGTTACATCAATTCCATCAACTATAATGCTTCCGCTTGTGACATTATCCATGCCTCCAAGCATATTTAAACAAGTTGTTTTGCCAGAACCTGAATGTCCTAAAATAATAACAAGTTCTCCTTTTTCAACTTCAAAATTAATATCATCAAGTGCTTTAGTGATAACTTCACCTTGCACATAAGTTTTACATACGTTTTTAACTTCAATATAGCTCATAGACTTCACCTTTTCTTAATCGATATTATAATACATCTTATTATTAAATAATAAGAAAAAAAGCCAGAAGATTTAACTTCTAGCTTTGAAATTATTTTTCATCTTTTTTTAAATCGCGAATAATTGCTTCAATCTTTTCGCCTTTTTCATAAGTATCATCTTTAATAAAAATTAATTCTGGTACTTTATAAATATCAAGTTTCTTCGCTAAAGAAGAACGAATTGCTCCTTTAGATGCATTTAAAGCATCGACTGCTTCATTAACTTTTTTAGGATCTAAATGAGAAACATATACTTTTGCATATGAATAATCATTTGTTACATCAACTTGATTGACAGATACTAATTTGAAGATTTCTTTTTTCATTTCAAATAAAATGATATCAGAAATATATTTACCAATACTCGCAGAAACTCTTTGTTTTCTATTTACATTCTTTTGCATAACTACTCCTTAGGTGCAACTTGTTGAATTTCATAAGCTTCAACAACATCGCCTTCTTTAATATCGTTATAGTTTTCAATTGTAAATGCACATTCAAATCCTGTTGCAACTTTCGCTACATCATCTTTGAATCTACGTAAAGAACCAAGTTTTCCTGTGAAAATAACAATACCATCTCTAATTAAACGAACTGAGCAATCTCTTTTTAATTCGCCTTCAGTAACATAACTACCTGCGATAGTACCAATCTTACTTGCTTTAAAGATTTGTCTTACTTCAGCTTGTCCTAAGACAACTTCTTGTTCAATAGGTTTTCTCATACCTTTCATAACGCCTTCAATTTCTTCAATTAAAGCATAGATGATTGTATGTAATCTAATTTCAACTTTTTCTTCTTCCGCTTTCGCTCTAACTAATGAATCAGGTCTTACGTTAAAGCCATAAATAATTGCTTTAGAAGCACTTGCAAGCAAGACATCACTTAAAGTAATTGCACCTGCAGTCGCTCTAATGACATTAACTTTAACTTCATCGTTATTTAATTTTTGTAAAGAAGCATTAATTGCTTCAACAGATCCTTGAACATCCGCTCTTAAAATGATGTTAATTGTTTTAACTTCACCTGCAGCAACTTGAGAATATAAATCATCAAGAGTCATTGCACTACTTGCTTTTAATTCTTTATTTTTTGCAGTTAATTTACGTTTATCAGCGATATCTTTTGCAACTTTATCATCAGGATAAGCCATAAAGTTATCACCTGCGTGAGGTACTTCATCTAAACCTGTAATAACAACTGGAGTAGATGGAGTTGCAGTTTTAACAACTTTCTTATATTCATTGACCATCTTTCTTACTTTACAATAAGCTGTACCGACGACAACTGAATCACCTGTATTTAATGTACCATTTTGGATAAGAATAGTAGCTTTTGCACCTTCATTTTTATCCAAAGATGCTTCAATAACAGTACCTAAAGCATATCTAGATGGGTTTGCTTTTAATTCTTTTAATTCTGCTACTACTAAAATAGTTTCAAGTAATTCATCAATACCGATGTTCTTCTTTGCAGAAATTTGTTTGAAGATTGTATCTCCGCCGTATTCTTCTGGAATTAATCCGCATTCAATTAATTCTTGAGTAACTTTTTCAATATTTGCAGTTGGTTTATCAATCTTGTTAATTGCGACAATGATTGTAACACCTGCTGCTTTAGCGTGGTCGATAGCTTCTTTTGTTTGAGGCATAACACCATCATCCGCAGCAACAACAATAATTGCAATATCAGTCATCTTAGCACCACGAGCTCTCATAGCAGTAAATGCTTCGTGACCAGGAGTATCTAAGAAAGTAATTTTCTTACCACTAATTTCTTTTTGATAAGCACCAATTGCTTGAGTGATAGCGCCTGCTTCTCCTCCAGCAATATTGGAGTTTCTAATTGTATCAATTAAAGTAGTTTTACCATGGTCAACGTGACCCATAATAACAACTACAGGAGGTCTTTCCTCTAAGTCTTTTTCATCATCTATAATTTCAAGTTCTTCGAAGTTTTCTTCTTCAACTAACTTTTCTTTTTTGAAATCATAGCCATAGTTTAAACATAATTCACCGATAACTTCATCATCGAGTTGAGAGTTAATTGTAACCATTAATTTTTTATTTAAGAATAAATATTTAATGATATCAGAAGCATTTAAGCCTAACTTAGTTGCGAGTTCATTAACTGTAATTGAGCCAGTATAAACAAATACTCCTCCATTAACTTTGTTAACAGGTGCATTCTTTTTGTGATTTGGATCGTATTTAGGTCCATTTGAAAGACGGTTATTGCCTTTATTTGGTTTTGTATTTTTTGCCATATATCAATTTTCCTCCTTCATTAAATTAATAATTTCTTTTGCAATATTAGGATCCTCGATTCCTAATAAACACACATCGTTTTTATTTACACATTCACCAAGTTCACCCTTGGTTCCATAAACTTTATATCGAATTTGATTATATGATAATTTATCAAGATATTTCTTAGATGTGTTTTCTGATGCATCGGTCGCTACAAGAGCGAGTTTTACTTTTCCTTTACGGGAAAGAACACTTTCTCCAAAGGATATTTTTCTCGCTCTTAAAGCAAAGCCAATCATTGTTTTAATTTTTGGATGCATTAGATGCTTCTTTCAAAAGTCTTTGATAGACTTCATCAGGAATTTCACATTCTAATACTTTTGCTAAAGTGCCTTTTTTCATCGCAAGTTTAATAACTTCCTCATCGCACTTTACATATGCGCCATGACCATTTGCTCTACCTGAATAATCAAAGAAGACTTTTCCTTCAGGATCTTTTACAACCCTTAATAAATCTTTCTTTGGGCAAAGTTCATTAGTGACAACGCACTTTCTCATTGGGATTTTTTTAACCATGAAGATTAATTATCCTCGTAATATTTATCATATTCATCGTAGGAATCGATATCTTCATCGTACATATCTTCTTCCTCTTCTTCAGCATCAAATTCTTCAAGTTCTTCGTCTGTATAAATAGACATGTAATTGTCTTGATTTTTCTTTTCTTCTTGTGGTTTTTGTTTCTTTGGTTGAGGTTTAACTTCTTCTTCATCATCTTTCTTGAATTTCTTCTTTGCAGGAGTTTGAGAAGATTTTCTCTTCTTTTCTTCTTCAATTTGTTTTTCAAGATCACTTAATGAAGTTGTAGGTTGCATCTTAACTGGGTTATATACAACTTTTGGTTCTTCTTCAACTGGTTTTTCTTCAGCTTTAATTTCTTCTTTAGTAGGAAGAATAATTTCATCAACATCAACTTTTGGTTGTTCAGGTTCTGTTGTTTCAATATTTTCTTCTTCAACTGTTTCATTTTCAAGTTCAACAAATTCTTCAGAATTGCTTGATTCTTTTTCTGCAGCGATTTCTTTGAAGATAGCTTCTCTTTGTTTAGTTAAGATTAATTCATGTTCTTTAACAGTCATTTCATTTAAATCTTCACCAACAATACCTTCAGCGATAGCGACATCTTGTTCTTTAATATCAATCTTCCAACCAGTTAATTTAACTGCTAGAACAACATTGATACCACGTTTACCAATAGCGACTCTTAAATCACCATTTTCAACAATTGCGATCGCAGATTTTTCTTCTTCGTTTAATTTAACTGCGATAACTTTTGCAGGTTTTAATGCTTCTGCGATTAATAAACCAGCATATTCATGATATAAACAAATATCGATTTTTTCATGATTTAATTGGTTACAAATCTTTTGAATCTTTGTTCCGCCTTGACCAATACATGCACCGATTGGATCTAATGTATCATCTGTTGAATAAACAGAAACTTTACTTCTTTCACCAGCTTCACGTGCGATATCTTTAATAACTACTTGGCCTTGGTATACTTCTGGAATTTCTTCTTCGAATAATCTTTTTAAGAAACCAGGTTCACTTCTTGAAATATGAAGTTGAGGTCCGCTTGTCGCAGAATTAACTTCTGATAAATAAACTTTAATTTGTTGACCAATCTTGAATTCTTCTTGACCAATCTTTTGTGAATTTGGTAATACAACACTTGTATTTTTACCAGTTCCGCCGATTGAAACTAATGTGTAACGATCTTCAATTTTTTCAACTACACCTGTAATGATTTCACCTGTTTTATCAGAGAAAGCATTGTAGATTGCAGTTTTTTCTGCTTCTTTAATTTTTTGTCTTAAAACAGAATTGAATTTTGAAATATCTTGTTTAGAGAAGTCTTCTAATTCATGTTTGATTTTTAAATCATCACCGATTTTAATATCAGGATATTCATCCTTAATTTCATCATATTCAACTTCGATGTTGTCATCTTCAACTTCTTCTACAACAGTTTTAATTGAATAAATATCAATTAAGCCTTTCTTTTCATCGATTTCTACTTCAACTCTTGTATCTTCATAACCTTTTTTCTTGAAGATTGATTCAAATGCTTCTTTTAAAGCTTGAATTGTAACATCATGAGCAATACCAATTTTTTCTAATTCTTCAATTGCTTGCATGAATACTTTTGTATCTAACATATATACCTCCTAAAATTTAATAGCTAGATGTGCTTTAGAAATATTTGTAATTTGAACATTTACAAATTTTGTTCTTGTTTTTACTTTGTATGAAATTGTGAGTTCATCATTCTCCACTTTTTCAAGAGTACCTGTGATGTCATTTAATCCTGAGAATGGATTAATAAATTTCACATAAATATATTTACCAACATATTTTGGAAATTTTGAAAAATCAGTAATTGGTTTTTCCGCCCCAGAAGTTGAAACATCAAGAATGTAATTTTCTTTAATTAAATCAAGTTCATCGAGTTTTGCGCTCATAAGATCGCTAACCTTACAAACTTCATCTAAAGAAGTAACATCATCTTCTTTTTCAACATAAATTGTAAGATAGAATTCTCTTCCTTTTTTTGCATATTCAAGTTTTTCAATTAATAATCCTTGAGAATCTGCAATTGGTGTAAGTTCTTTTAATAGTTTTTCATTGATAGTAATATCCATTAATGCCTCCTACAAAATAAAAGTGGGATTTTTTATTTCCCACTTAAATGAATATCTAACTGAGTAGTAATAACAACACAAGTCCTTTATTACACTATTAGTCTATATTTATAGAAATATATTTTCAAGTTAATTTTATTAAAATTAATAAATAATCTCTTTATTATCATCAAAAATATGAGTATTTTCTTTTAATAATGAAGAAACATACAAATAACACTTCTTAGAATCAACGATAATTGATTTTGCTTCACCAAAGGTAAAATATTGTGCGATTCCTTTTTCAATCATTGGTTTTTCTAGTTTTATATAATTCTCACTTATATGTGGATTCAAAGAAGAATAATGTTTTGGCATATTATATTCGTATATACCATCTTTATTTTTGGAATAAAAATGAAAGATATGACTAGTGAATCGATCAGGGACATTAAATTCTTCTTCAATTGAATGAATAAATGTATTCTTTGTTAAAGGGCAACCTAAGAATAATATTTTTGCATTATATTTATATAATGAACCAAAGCATCCTTTTGGAGATACTGGAGTATTAACATCGTTATCTAATTCAATATACTCTTTAGCGTTATTTCCATATGCGACAATAGAATGAGTTGGATGATGAGAACGAATAAATGAGCTTTTTAAAGCAATATTTGGTAACATACCAACGCATGAATTCTCTTCATCTAAATTTAAAATATCATCATCTTTATTGATAAATGACCATGTATGACATGGAAGTAAAATTAATCCATCTTTAAAATATTCTTTTAAATATGAAATTAATCCTTCTGCATTTCCTTCAATCTTACCAATATTATGTAATGAAGAATGAATCATCACTACATCATTACTTTTTAATCCAATATCTTTTAATGTTTTAAATATTTCTTCTTTTGTTAACATACTCTTCCTACCTTTTTTAATTTTATAATAAGAAGTTGTATTAAACAATTATAAATTAATTTTAATTGTTCCTTCTAGGTCCGTCCTTCTTATTTTAACATTATAAGTATTTAACACTTCAAGAACTTGACTATGAGGATGACCATAGTAATTATTCCTTCCGCATGAAATTATCGCAGTTTCAGGTTGCACATAAGAAATAAAATAACTGGAAGTAGAATATTTTGATCCATGATGTCCTACTTTTAAATATGTCGCCTTTAAAGATGGATTAGTTTTAATTATTTTAGTTTCAATTTCACTAGGCGCATCACCCATTAACAAAATTGATTTATCGTTGATTGTAAAATATAAAACTAAAGAATTTTCATTTTCTTCATTGCTCGAACACGGATTTAGATTGTAGAAAGTTAAACCACCTATATCAATGGAAGTAAACAAGTTATCTTTATTGTAATCTGTAATTCGAAAATTCTCTTTCAATGATGTAAATCCTCCATAATGATCAAAATCAGTATGGGTAATAAATACGTAATCTAATTTATAAATATGGTTCTTTCTAAAATATGGAATTAGGGTTTCTGTCGCTATATCGAATGATTTTATACCTCCTGTATCAACTAAAATATTTGTATTATGATATTGAATTAATGTAGAATCGCCTTGTCCAACATTAATAAAAGAAATAGAACATGTAAATGAATTTCCTATTGGTAAAGAAGATATAAATATTGTTCCAATCAATGAATAAGATAAAACACTTTTTTTAAATTTATCTTTGTTTTCGCTAACAAATATTAATAATAAAAGAAAGACGTAATATAAAATAATAAATAAATATGACATTCCTCCAAGAGGTATTTTTATGTTTAATAAATCAATCAAATTTAAACCTTTATACAATAAAGAACAATAAGGATTAATAATAAAATATAATGGTATAAATATACCTAATATTCCTAGTAAATATAATATTTCTATAAATGGTGTTAAGCCAATAGTAAAAAGCATTGTTAAAGGAGTTAATGAATAAGAATTATTAATGAATAATGGTACAAAAAATAAATATATATAAATGATTCTAATGAAGAATTGATACTTCTTTTTATATGTAGAAATAGCTCCTCTAGTTATATATATCCAATATAAAATAATGAAAGAATATATAAAACTTTTAGAATAAATATAATATGGTTTTATAAGCAAAAATATTAATCCACCTAAAGATATTTTATCGATGTAATTAAGAGTCATTTTCTTTTTGTATTCAAAGTAAAATTGCAATAAATAAAATATAATAATTTTCAAAATAGAATTTTTATAATTGGATAATATAAAAAGTAAAATATTGCTTATTATAATAATTAGATCGATGTTTTTAGGCTTAATCTTTTTAAGTTTTAATACTCTAGTAATTAACGAATCAAGAAAATAAATATGCAATGAAGACGAACTTAATAAATAATAAAAATTATTGTCCGAAAGTATTTTAGAATAACTATCATCATATGATTTATTAAAAACTAATTGTCCTATCATATTTTTAGTTACATCATCATAATTAATAAAATTTAAATCAATTAAAGTATTAATTCTTAAAATAGAAGGTATTAAAGTACTTATTTCTGAAGTAGTTACTTTATAAAACACAAATCGTTCTTCTAAATAAGAATTAAAATCAAAGCGTGATTCATAATTTGTGAAGCTATAGTTTTCTTTAGTTCCTTTATACTTAATTAAATCAAATACTTCATAAGTATTATTTTCTTTAGGAATATAAAAATAAGTAAAATTACTTCGAATAATTATATAATTATCTTTTTTTAATATTACTATGCCAATGTTAGTATCATGAAAAAAAGAAAATTTAGCCATTAGATATAAAAAAATACCTAAAGCAAAAAATAGAATAGAAAAAATAAGAACTTTCTTTTCTCTATTCTTAAAAAAATATAAAAATAAAATTAAAACAATAATTCCTCCTCTTAGAGGCTTATTTATTATAAGTAAGCCTCCAATCAGAGAAATAAAATAGATTAAAAACATATTATTTTAAGGTGATATAATCACGAATTTTTTCATATGTTTTTGTGCCGATTCCTGAAACATTTTGAATTTCTTCTAAAGTTTGGAAATCACCATTTGCTTCTCTATATGCGACAATTCTAGAAGCGAGTGTGGCAGTAATGCCATTGATGGTTGCAAGTTCTTCTTCACTTGCAGTGTTGATGTTGATTTTAGTTATATCTGGGGTTACGCATTCTTCTGCATATCCTGCGACATATGGAATGTAAAATGAAGTATAGTTACCAATTTCTAAAGATTCATTAAAGCAATCTACATCTGCGCTATCAAGAAGGCCACCAGCTTTCTCAATTAAATCTGATAAAGTATCTGTAACCTTCATTGTATAGGTACCAGAATTTACAATTGCTCCATCAATAGAAACATTGACACTTCCAATTGTCTCACTAGTTGAATAAGAATTTTGAGCAATTCCTGTATCAACCTTCGGATCAATAATCATAAACGCGGAAATAACTAATACAACACCAACAATCGCACCGATAATCCATTTGACCATAAAAAAACCTCCTACACTAATAATAATGTGGAGGTTTTTTCAAAAATCCTAAATTAAATTTAATTTTTTGCTTTTGAGCTAATTGAAACAATTTTTGCATCATATGGTTTATTTGCTTTAACAGTAATTGTTTCACCAACTTTATGTCCTAAGATTGATTTTGCTAATACGCATTCATTAGAAATCTTAAATTTTGAAGGATCAGCTTCTGTAGAACCAACAATTTGGTATTCTTCTTCTTCATTTTTAAAGCTTAAGAATAATGTAACGAATGAACCGATTTTAACTTCATCAGTATTACCATCTGTTGAAATAATTTCAGCGTTTGCGATTTGTTCTCTTAATTGATCAATTCTACCATTAACTTTAGCTTGTTTTTCTCTAGCAGCATCATAATCTGCGTTTTCAGATAAGTCACCTTGAGCTCTAGCTTCTGTAACTTCATTTAAAATTAAAGGTAATTGAACATTAACTAAATCATTTAATTCTGCCTTTAACTTTTCTAAACCTTCTTTAGTAACAAATATTTTATCCATTTTAATAAATCTCCTTATTAAATCGCGTTAATTATACCATAATTTTTAAAAAAATCTACATTCTATTTATACAAATAATCATATTTTTTTTGATACTACTAAAATTTATTTTATATTTTTAAAAATAAACCTAATAATTCATTAAAAAAACAAGAAACAAATAGATAAATTCTTCACATTCCTTAAATAGAACATAAAATCAATAAATTTATATCAAAAATTAAAAAATGCCTATTTTATTTTTATAAAAATAATGTTATTATATTTATAT
>CAVFKD010000033.1:0-12842 GCA_963623095.1 bacterium
TATATTGTTTCTTAATAAGTGATAGTTTTGAAGATTGTTTAAAAACAACTATTTCTATTGGAGGAGATTGTGATACAACTTCCGCGATTAGCTGCGCGATTGCAGAAGCATACTATAAAAAAATTCCTCAATATATGTTAGATAAAATGAACAATACATTTTTACCTAATGATGTAAAAGAAGTTTTATTAAAGGTAAATGAGAAGTTAGAAGAAAGAGATAGAATTGTTGATAAATATAAGCAATTTTCAGATGACCAGTTAGAATTGATTTATTATATAGAGTTTTCTGAAACTTTACCTGTTTTAATGGGAACATATCCAAGAGGCCCTATATATAGAGAACTTATGATTAAAGCTCTTGAAGAAGGAAAACCATTTACCTTTGAAGATTTAGATAGAAAAATAGATGAGTTAGGATTTAAATACGATTTAATATTAAATGATGATGAGCTTAATTAGTTTAGGAAAAAAGATGAAGAGTAAGGTGAAATATTCTTCATCTTTTATTTAATATTCGTTATAAATAAAATTTATCACGAACGATAAAAAAATAAGATTATACATATAATAACATATAGTGATATAATCATCTTGTCTTAAAGATAAGAGATTAAAAAGCGTTGATTGGAAGAGTAATCAAATAACAACTTGTAGAGAGGCTTAGTTAGGTGAAATAAGCTAGGGAAGATTTGATGAACATGGCCCAGGAGCTACATCTTAAGGGACACTAAGAGATGAGGGATCGCCCTTTAAAGCGATAGAGTATGATTGTACTTGAAAATATAAAAATATATTTAATTTTAATTTTCAGCATGATTACGTCCTTCCCTTATGGTAAGGATTTTTTTAAGGAAGTGAAACGATGTCAGAATATATTATAGAACTTAGGAATATCTATAAATCATTTGGTAAAACTAATGTATTAAATAATGTTAATCTTCAAGTAAGAAAAGGAGATATCTATGGAGTACTTGGTTTATCAGGTGCAGGTAAATCTACTTTAGTTCGTTGTATCAATGGTTTAGAAACATTTGATGAAGGAGAAATCCTTTATTATGGAGTACCTGCAACATTTGATCGACAATACAAAAGAGAAGTAGGAATGATATTTCAAAGTTTCAATTTATTACAACAAAGAACAGTATTAAAGAATGTTGAAATAGCAGGAGAATTATTTCATCAAGAAGGAAGCAGACAAAAAGCTATTGAACTTCTCAATAGAGTTGGTTTAGGTGATAAGTTAAATTCTTATCCATCTCAACTATCTGGAGGTCAACAACAAAGAGTAGCGATTGCAAGAGCCTTAATGACTAATCCAAAAGTATTATTATGCGATGAAGCCACTAGCGCACTTGATCCTGAAACTACTCAATCAATTCTTGAATTATTAAAAGAATTGAATGAAGAATTAGGCTTAACCATCATTATTATTTCTCATCAAATGTCAGTTATTGAAGCCATCTGTAATAGAGTCGCAATAATTGATCATTCCATGATTGTAGAAGATGGAACATTATATGATGTATTCTTATCTCCAAAAGCGGAAGTTGCAAAGAAGTTAATTTATTCAGGTCACTTAAATACAAAATTCAGTGATGATCGATATATTAAATTAATCTTTGATGGAGAAATTGATAATCCATTAATCGCGAATATCATTCAAGATTGCAATATCTTAATTTCAATTGTTTATGCGGATAGTAAAACAATTGATGGAAAGATATATGGTCAATTGGTTATTAAATTACCTTCAGTAGAAAAAGATGTTATTAAATTAAAGAAATATCTTTCATTAAAGAATATTAAATACGAGGAGATTATTAAAGATGAAATCAAATAGTAAAATCATTAAGATAGTCTTAATATCTCTAATATGCTTAGGTCTTCTTGGAGGATTTATAACATTGTGTTGTATTAACTTCACTCAAGACCAATGGTCTGTATTATGGAAATCAACTTATGAAACAGTGATTCAAACAGTTATATCAGCATTACTTGCTTATGCGGCAGGTATTCCAGTTGGTGTATTACTCAATATCACTGCGAAGAATGGTTTAAAACCAAATAAGTATATTAACTTCATTGTTGGATTAATCGTAAATATCTTAAGAAGTATTCCTTGTTTAATCTTAGTTGTTATCTGTATGCCTTGGACTAGAGCGTGGTTTTCAAGAGGTACAGGTGAATGGTATACAATTCTTATTCCATTATTTGTTACAGCATTTGGTTTTGCGGCAAGAATGGTTGAACAATCCCTTGGTGAAGTTCCTTCTGGAGAAATAGAAGCATTTAAATCTTTAGGCGCAAGTGATTTCCAAATCATTACTAAAGTATTACTTCCTGAAGCTAGATCATCTCTTATTTCAGGAGTCGCAGTAACAGGCGTTACATTACTTGGATATACATCATTCGCATACAATATTGCCGCGGGTGGTTTAATATCTACAATTTATACATATTATTCTAGAAATACAGGTGACTTTATGAATAGTTGGTATTTCTGGGCATTAATTATCGTTGTAGTTGTCATTGTACAACTCATTCAAGAATTAGGTTTATTCATTTCAAAGAAATTAGATAAAAGGAGAAAATTAAAATGAAAAAATTAAACAAAGTATTAACATTATCTGCAGCAGTATTATCATTAGGATTTGCTTTAACAGGTTTTTCTAGCTGCGGATCTGATAAAACAGTTATTAGCATCGCAGCAAGTGATGTTCCACATGCAGAAATCTTAAATGAATGTGTTAAAGGCATTATTGAAGAGAAAGGCTACACATTAAAAGTCGCAACTATTGACTGGACTACACAAAATGATGCAGTCGCGAATGGTGATTACGATGCAAACTATTTCCAACATATTCCATATTTATCAACATATACTGGTAAAGTAGAATTAGCGGCAACATGTAAAGTTCACTATGAACCTTTAGGAATTTATAAAGGAAAAGCTTCTTCATTAACAGGAGTAAAAGATGTAGAAATTTGTGATGATGATTCTAATGCAATTCGTGCATTACAATTATTAAAAGCAAAAGGTATTATTACAGGTGCATTACCAATTGATGAAGCTGGTGAAAAATTAACAATTGAAACTAAATCTTGGACATCAGAAAATAATGTTAAAGTATATTTAATCGCAGAAAACTTACTTGCTCAATCAAGAGGTGATTATGATATTGCTTGTTTACCATGTAATACAGCTTTAACAGGTAATATTGCTTCAACAGAAAGACTTGCAGTCGAAGATGATCCTGCACAAGTATCTGCGAAAGCAAATGTTCTTGCAGTTAGAAAATATGATTATTTAAACGATACATCATATAAAACAAAAATTGATGTATTAACAAATGTATTATTATCAAGCGAAGTTTCTGAATATGTCGCAACTAAATATTCTGGAAATATTACTTGTGATTCATCAACACAAATTGATTTAAGATCAGAAATTAAATAACTTAGAATTAATACAAAAATGGTTAGTGAGAATGACTTAGTTCAACTCGCTAACCTTTTATTTTTGTATAATGATAAGACTTTAAAACATGATTCTATGATTGAAATGATTAAGCTATAAGATGGAAGAATGATAAATTCTTCCTTTTTTCTTGTCATTGTGATAACTAATATTTATAATGCACTTGAGGTATTTTTATGACATTACAACAACTTAGATATTTAATTACTATATCAAATACTGGTTCTATGCATACCGCGGCAGAAGAATTATTAATTACACAACCTAACTTATCAAAAGCAATAAGAGACTTAGAAGATGAAATGGGTATAATTATTTTTAATCGTACCAATAAAGGTGTTTTATTAACTGATGATGGAAGTAAGTTTTTAGCTTATGCTAGACAAGTTGTTGAACAAGCGGATTTACTTGAAGATAATTATAAAAACAAACAAAGTGTTAAAAGAATATTCGCGATATCTTCTCAACATTATGGATTCGTAGTTAATGCTTTTGTTAAATTAGTTGAAGAATTAGGTAAAGATAAATATGAATTCTCTTTACGTGAAACTAAAACTTATGAAGTAATCGAAGATTGTAAAGATGGTAGAAGCGAAATAGGTATATTATATTTATCAAAGTTTAATAGTGAAATTATTACTAAATTCATTTCTAATAATGGGTTAAAGTATGAAAAATTATTCCAAGTAAAACCACATATACTTCTTTCTAAAAATCATCCTTTAGCGAATAAGAAATCTTTAAAACTTTCTGAATTAGAATCTTATCCTCGATTAAGTTATGACCAAGGATTAAATAACTCTTTCTATTATTCAGAAGAACCTCATCCATTAGAAAAAGTTAATAAATCAATCATTGTTCAAGATAGAGCGACACTATTTAATATCTTAATTGGTTTAAATGGTTATACTATCGCAACAGGTATGGTTAATCAAAACCTTGATGGAGACAATATTATTTCAATTCCATTAATAAGTGATGAAACAATGGATCTTATTTATGTCTATAATCCAGATAGACCTATGAAAGATATTACTAAGCAATATTTAAATATATTAAAAGAATCAATATAATATAGTTCTACTTACAGGAGAGAAGATTTCTTGTAAGTAGAATTTTTCTTTTTCTTATTAGAAAAATATTAACCACTAGTTTATAGATTTAAATAATTGCTTAATATATTATTTATTTGAGGTGAAGGTATGGAAAAATCTGAATACAAAGATTTAAAAAAACAATATAGTGATCTTAAACTTGAATATATTAGAAATAAAAATCAAATCAAGGATCAAAAAAGAGATGAACTATTAACTTTAAAAGAAGAATATAAATTAAATAAACTTAAAATAGAAAAGCCTTTAAAAGCGGAGAAATACGCATTAAAGATTGAAAAAAGAAGAATCAATCGTCAAAAGAATGAACCTCCTAGAAGACATCTATTAGAAGAAATAGGTAATTCTGTAACTCATGGAGTTGGGGCTATTATTGCTTTAGTTTGTTTAGTTTTAATGCTATTAAAGTCTAATACAACATTAGAATATGTTGCTTCATCAATATATGGAACATGTTTCTTTTTACAAATGCTATTTTCATGTTTGTATCATTCATTTAGAGGTGGATCAACAGTAAAAAGAATCTTTAGAAGATTTGATTATTCATCCATTTATTTACAAATTGGAGGAACATTCGCTCCATTATTCTTAATATATATGAATCAACATATGTGGGGATTAACTGCAAGTTTAATTTTCTTTACCATTCAATGGGCTTTAATAATAACAGGAATTACATTTGTTGGTGTATTTGGTCCTGGTAGATTAAGATGGCTCCATTTTAGTTTATATTTCTTAATAGGTTGGAGCGCAGTTATTTTTATTCCTTATTGGATTAATGATAGCCTTCCTTTATTTTTATGGATTCTTGGTGGAGGACTTGTTTATACAATAGGTATGATACCTTTCGCAGCATTAAAAGGTAAACCTACCGCTCATTTTATTTGGCATTTCTTTGTTCTTATTGGCGCGGTAGTTCAATGGGTAGGGATATATTTATATTTGATTTAATAATAAAAACAACAAAAAAGAGATAGGATTTTTTGATTTCCTATCTCTTTATTTTGCTTAATTATCTTGCTAACCAACCGCCGTCGATTGCGAGAGTGAAACCATTGACATAATCACTTGCTTCACTAGCTAAGAAGATTGCTCCACCCATGAGGTCTTCTTTTTGTCCCCATCTACCTTGAGGAATTCTTTCTAAGATTGCTTCATTACGAGCTTCATCCGCTCTAATAGCGGCAGTGTTATTTGTTGACATATAACCAGGAGCAATTGCGTTTACATTAATACCTTTGCTTGCCCATTCATTACATAATGATCTAGTAATACCTGCAATTGCAGATTTACTTGCGCAATATGAGACAACTCTAAATCCACCTTGGTAAGAAAGCATTGAAGCAATGTTAATGATTTTACCTTTTCTTCCATCAGCGATACATTCTTTTGCGAATGCTTGAGATAAGAAGAAAACAAATTTTAAGTTAACATTTAAAACTTTATCCCAATCTTCTTCAGTAACATTAACTGAATCTTCTCTTAAAATCATACCAGCATTATTAACTAAAATATCGATATGACCAAATTTATCTTTTGCTTCTTTAATGATTCTTTCGATTGGTTCTGTAGTAGATAAATCTGCAGTTACTTGTAAGAATTCTCCGCCTTCTTTTTCTACTAATTCTTTAGTTTCATCACAAGATCTTCTTGCAACTCCAACTACCTTTGCGCCTGCTTTTGCATATGCAATACAAATACCTTGACCTAAACCAGTATTCGCACCTGTTACTAAAGCAACCTTGCCTTTAAGTGAAAACATATTGTCCATAATTAAAATATCTCCTTTTATGTATTGATTATATCATAAAAGTTATTGATATAAACTTACTTATTAAATATGTGTGCTTTAAGCACATATAAAATAAAAGAAATAGATAAATTAAATTATTTGATAATTAAAGATGAAAAATAATTGATAATTAATATATAATATTAAAGACACGAGGTGTAAATTATGAAAAATATTATGTTAACTGGTGACCGTCCTACTGGTAAATTACATATTGGCCATTATGTCGGTAGTTTAAGAAGAAGAGTAGAATTACAAAAAAGAGAAGATATCGATGAATTTTATATTATGATCGCGGATGCACAAGCATTAACAGATAATGCAGAAAATCCATCCAAGATTAGAGATAATATCTTAAATGTTGCTTTAGATTATTTATCAGTTGGTATTGATCCTAAAAAAGTAAATATCTTTGTTCAATCTAGTGTACCTGCATTAACTGAATTAAATATGTATTACATGAATTTAGTTACTGTCTCTAGACTTCAAAGAAATCCTACTGTTAAAAATGAAATTAAGATGAGAGAATTTGAAACATCTATTCCAGTTGGTTTCTTTACTTATCCTATTTCTCAAGCAAGTGATATTACCGCGTTTAAAGCGAATATTATTCCTGCAGGTGAAGATCAAATGCCAATGGTAGAACAAACTCAAGAAATTGTTCATAAATTTAATTCTATCTATGGAGAAGTATTAGTTGAACCAAAGATTGTTCTTCCTGAAAATGAAGCAAGTAATAGACTTGTTGGTACAGATGGAAAAGCAAAGATGTCCAAATCATTAAATAACTGTATTTATTTAAGTGATGATGAAGAAACTTTAAAAAAGAAAGTAATGGGTATGTTTACAGATCCTAACCACTTAAGAGTGGAAGATCCAGGACAAACAGAAGGCAACCCTGTATTTATCTATTTAGAAAACTTTGTTAAAGATGAAGACTTTGAAAAATATTTACCTGATTATAAGAACCTTGATGAATTAAAAGCTCATTATCAAAGAGGTGGCCTTGGCGATATGAAAGTTAAAAGATTCTTATTCAATGTCTTAAATGATTATTTAAAACCATTTAGAGAAAAAAGAGCATATTATCAAGCACATTTAGATGAAGTATATGAAATCTTAAAACAAGGTACATTAAAAGCAAATCAAAAAGCTAATGAAACATTAAAAGAAGTACGTCATGCAATGAAGATTGATTATTTTGATGATGATACTTTCTTAAATGAAATGAAAACTAAATTTTAATAACTAAAGTTCTTACTTGAAAAAGTAGGAACTTTTTTTATAAAAAAAGATAATTACTTTTCATCGTAATTATCTAAGAAATTAACTTTTTTATCTCCATCTTTATAACCAAGGACTTTATCTAAGATAACATTTTCAGTTGCCTTGAAGAGATTTTTTTCTACTTGAGGATTATATTCTAATAAATCATGGATAAGTTTCTTAGTCGCGGCTCTTTTAGATCCGCCGCCTCCATTATCACATATTGCGCAATTCTCTGTAAATCTACACGCGCATTGAATAAATCTTAAAGAATGATAATTCTTCCAAGAAATAATATCTTTTTCTCTTATGAAATACATTGGTCTAATTACTTCCATATTTTCTACATTGGTAGATTTTAATTTAGGAAGCATTGTTTGAAATGAACCAACATTTAATAGATTCATTAAAGTTGTCTCAATAACATCATCATAATGATGACCTAAAGCAATTTTATTACAACCCCATTCTATGGCGATATTATATAAAGCACCTCTTCTTAATTTTGCGCATAAGAAGCAAGGAGATTTATCTTGCGAATTAGCGATATCAAAGATATTTGTATTAACAATTTCCGCGGGAATAGATAATAATTCTAAGTTATTTTTAATTACTTGAAGATTGATAGGATTATATCCAGGATCCATTACTAAATATTTAACATCAAAGTTAATAGAAGAATGTTCATGGTATTGCATAAATAACTTTGCCATCAACATGGAATCTTTTCCTCCAGAGATGCACACACAAATTTTATCTCCTTCTTTAATCAAAGAATAAGTAGAGATTGCTTTAACAAATTTAGAATAGAGTTTCGCTCTAAATTTGGTAGTAATAGATGTAATATAAATATCGTTTTCCATAATTTTCTTCTTTCAAATCCTACTTAATATAACTAATAATAATTAGTTATTCAATCATATTTTATAAAATGAAGAAAATCAATTGACATAAAGTCAACTTTAGGTAGTAAACTTAATAAGCAATTGAAACAAATTGTTTAAAATGATAGAATAAGTAACTGCAGGGAGGATATTAACATGGAAAAAGAAATTATTGAAAATGGTTCTTTTGAAGGTGAAAGAGCGTTATTTGATATACATGATAAAAAGATTATTTCTTCACGTTTTCATGATGGTGAATCTCCATTAAAATTCGCAAGAAATGTTGAATTAGATAACTGCACATTTGAATGGAAATATCCTTTATGGCATTCAACTAATATCAAAGTAACAAATTCTAAATTCTTTACTATGAGTAGATCTGGTATATGGTATACAAATAATATTGAAATTAAAGATAGTGTTATTGATGCACCTAAATTATTTAGAAGATGTGATGGAGTAAGTGTCATTAATTCTAATTTCTCTGATGCTAGTGAAACATTATGGAATAGTAAAAATATTAAATTAGAACACGTAAAAGCTAAAGGTGATTATTTAGGCTTTAACGCAGAAAATGTTTATGTTGATGATTTTTATTTAGATGGTAATTATTGCTTCGATGGAGGAAAAAACATCGTAGTTAAAAACGCAACATTAAATTCTAAAGATAGCTTTTGGAATTGTGATAATGTAGTAGTTTCAAATTCTACCATCATTGGTGAATATATTGGTTGGAATTCTAAGAATTTAACATTTATTAATTGTAAGATAGAATCTAATCAAGGATTTTGTTATATCGATGGACTTAAATTAGTAAATTGTGAATTAGTTAATACTGATTTATGTTTTGAATCTTGCTCTAATGTAAACGCGGAAGTTAATAGCGTCATTGATTCTATTAAAAATCCAATAAGTGGATATATACACGCGAAAGGGATAAAAGAATTAATCTTAGATCCTAAATATTATGATGCTTCTAAAGTAGAAATAAAGGTTGATAATTAATATGAAATATAATTTTGATGAAATCGCAAAAAGAGAAAATACTTATTCTCTTAAATATGATGATATTAAAGTAGAATCACCTATGTGGGTCGCGGATATGGATTTTAAAACATATCCTGGTGTTACTAAAGCCATTGAAGAAAGAGTTAAAATTGGTGCATATGGATATTCATTAATTCCAGATGAATTCTTTGATACAATTATTTCATGGTGGGAAAGAAGACATAATTATACATTCTTAAAAGAATGGATGATTTTTTCTAATGGTGTAGTTTGTTCTTTATCTTCCATTGTAAGAAAATTAACTTCTGTTGGAGAAAATGTTTTAATTCAATCTCCTTGTTATAATATTTTTTATAATTCAATTATTAATAATGGAAGAAATATTGTATCTAATGATTTAGTTTATGAAAATGGTGAATATCATATTGATTTTGAAGACTTAGATAAGAAATTAGCTAATCCTCAGACAAGTATGATGATTTTATGTAATCCTCATAACCCAGTTGGTAAGATTTGGAGTAAAGAAGAATTAGAAAAAATAGGCTTTTTAGCGAAGAAACATAATGTAATTGTCGTATCTGATGAAATTCATTGTGACTTTGTTTCTCCTTCAATGCATTACACACCTTTTTATGCGGTTAATGAAACAAATAGAGAAAATTCTATTACATTAGTAAGCCCTGGAAAAACATTTAATATGGCAGGGTTACATACTTCATGCGCGATTATCAAAAATCCTTATTTAAGACATAAAGTTTGGAGAGGATTAAATACTGATGAAGTCGCAGAACCTAATTTCTTTGCCATCGCTGCATCTATTGGAGCTTATAAAGATGGTGATGAATGGGTAGATCAATTAAATGAATATATTTATAATAACAAAAAAGTATTTATCGATTTATTAAAAGATAATGTTCCATTTATTCATGTAGTTCCATCTAACGCAACTTATTTATTATGGGTAGATATTTCATCTCTAAATATCTCTAGTGTAGATTTTTCTAAATACTTATTAGAAAATTATTCTTTAAGAGTAAGTGATGGATTAGAATATGGAAAAAATGGTGATAATTTCATCCGTATCAATATGGCAACAAGTAAAGAAAATGTTATTAAAGGTGCGAATAAATTAATAACTTCTATTAAAGATTTAAACAAAAAATAATTTTAAAAAATTAAAAATTTCGTATGAAATTTAAATTTGTTTATGTTAGTATAACTAGGCAACGAGTAACTAAAGAGTGTAAATCCGGTTGTAAGGATTTACGCTCTTTTTGTTTTATTAGGAGGTATTATGGAAGAAGTTAAACAAAATTCAATGGCGATAAAACCATTGAAAAAACTCATATGGAGTTTAGGCTTACCAATGATTATTTCAATGGTATTACAAGCTTTATACAATGTTGTTGATAGCATCTTTGTTGCGAATATGTCTAATGTAGGAGCGATTGCCAATGAAGCATTAACATATGCGTTCCCTATTCAAATTTTAATGATTGCAATTGGGGTAGGAACTGGTGTAGGTATTAACTCATTATTATCAAAAAACTTAGGTGAAAATAACCGTGAATTTGTCAATAAAACCGCGGGTAATGGTATATTTTTAGCGATAGTTATTTATATTCTATTCTTATTATTTGGTCTATTTGGTACTAGATGGTTTATTTCTATTTTCACTAGTGATTCTCAAGTAATTGAAATGGGATCAAATTATTTAAAAATATGCTGTATATTATCTTTAGGATCAATTGGTTATACAGTATATGAAAGATTTTTACAAGCGACAGGAAAAACAATGTATTCAACTATCGCTCAAATATCTGGCGCGGTTATTAATGTTGTTTTTGACTATGTATTTATTTTCCCATTAAATATGGGTGTTAATGGTGCTGCATGGGCAACTGTATTAGGACAATTTGTTTCATTATTTATCGCGATGGGATTTCATTATTTTAAAAACAAAGAAATCGATGGTAATTTAAAATTTATTAAACCTGATTTTAATATTATTAAAGGTATTTATGCAATTGGTATTTCCGCGGCAATTATGCAAGGATTATTATCTATCATGATGGCTGGAATGAACGCTATATTAAGCAACGCAAATGTTAATTCAACTATTTTAGTTGGTGCATTTGGTATTTATTATAAGATACAACAAATTGCTTTATTTTCCTGCTTTGGTTTATCAAATACTATTATTACTGTTTTATCATTTAATTATGGTATGCATAATAAACAAAGATCATTAGAATGTATTAAATATGGCATTATTGATTCGGTTATTGTAGCTTTAGGTATAACTATTTTATTTGAATTAATCGCAAGACCTTTATCACAATTATTCGCTTTATCTGGAGGATCAACAACTGAATTAATTGATGTAACAGAAAAAGCAGTAAGAATTGCTTCAATTGGTTATATATTTATGGCGATAAGTGTTTCTATTCAAGGAGTATTCCAAGCGTTAAGAAATTCTTTATTACCTCTTTTAACAGCATTATTAAGACTTATTGTATTTGTTTTACCAATCGCTTATTTATTTACATTATCTTCTAATGTTTTAAATATTGTTTGGCTTACTTTCCCAATCGCAGAAATATTAACCGCGGTAGTATCTATTTTCTTATTATTTTATATTATTAAAACTAAAATTAACGTTCTTGATGAAAATATTGAAAATCAAAATCTTATTATTACTATTTCTAGACAACATGGTACTAACGCAAAGAAGATTGGTAAGTTAGTTTCAGAAGCATTAAATATTGATTTTTATGATAAAGAATCAATGTTAAATGAAGCAAAAAACAATGGACATTATGATAAATATATAAATGAATTTTCTAATGAAGATGGATATTCTTTATATTTATCATTAGATGCAAATAAAAATGCAATCATCGCTCAAAGTGAGATAATTAGATCTTTAGCAAAAGAAAAATCCTTTGTCATTGTTGGAAGATGTGCAGATTCTATTTTAAAAGACAATAATAAAACACTTAAAGTATTCTTATATGCACCAATTGATTATAGAGTATCTAACATTATGGAAATGTATGGTGACAGCAAAGAAGATGCTTTAAAGAATATTAAAAAATCAGATGAAGCTAGAAGTAAGTATTATTCTTTAATCTCTAATAAACAATGGGGTATTAAAGAAAACTATGATCTTTATATCGATGCTTCGATGGAAAATGAAGAAATAGTTAAAACTATTATAAAAGAAGCTAATAAATTAAAATAACGATAAAACTAAGATGGATATATTAATATATCTGTTAAAATTACAAGAATCTATGT
>CAVFKD010000034.1:0-12368 GCA_963623095.1 bacterium
GATTAGATGTTCTTTCTTCATTAGATATTGATGTAAATTCATTAAATATCAAGATTAATGATTTATTTAATGATATTTCTTTAATTGATAAGAATATTATTATTGATTTAAATTTATCAACACTAGTTAATGATATTACTTCATTAAAAGTTATTATTTCTGAAGATAGTTCCTTAAAACAAATATCTTTAAATGATATTTCTTTAAATGATGTAAGCTTTAAAAATATTTATTTAAATAATATATCAACATCTAAAGATATAATTCTTTCTGAAAGTACATATTTAGATTTATCATCTTTAGTTAACTTTAATTCATTAAATGAAATTAAAAATGTTATTACTAATAAAGTATATTCATTAAATATTGAAGAAATTAATATTGATGGAATTACCTTAAAAGGTAATATATCTTATTTAGATTTAACTAAATTAGATTTAAATATCTTAAAAGGTGATGTTATTAAACTTGAAGATATTATTGATATGATTACTTTAAGTGGTGAATTTACTCTTAAGGTTAATGGTATTGATGATATTAATTTAAAAATCAATGTTAATAATGGAATTATCCAAGTAAGATTACTCGATAATGAAAATTCTTTAGTTATTGGGGGAACTTACTTAGAATTAGTTGATATTTTAGAAACCGTTAAAACATCTTTAGGAACTTCTTTAAGTAAATTTATTAAAGATTTAGATTTATCTAATATCGTTTTACCTTTAGAAATTAATTCTTCTTTAAATGAATTAAATATTAATTCTATCTTCGATTTAATTAAGAAGTATTCAATCAATGATATTGTTAAATCATTTACATGTGATGACACAAGTAAATTAAATATCATCTTAGATTTATCTTCATTTGATATTGCTTCTATAAGTGAAATTAATTTAAGTTACTATAATTCTTCATTAGATATTAATATATCTACATTAGGATCAATAACTTTAAATTCTATTTCTAAAATTGATGATTTTGATTCATTATATAAAGAAGTAACTACATGTTCATTTAATGATATTAATGCTTTAATTCAACATTTAAGTTCTTTAATCGATTCAAGAAAATTTGAAGGTAATATATCTTTAGAAAATCTAGTATTAAATATCAAGATTGAAGATATATGTTCAATTCTAGGCATTAAATTAAAAGATAATAATTCTGATTCTATTAGATTAATTTCTAATATATCAATTGATTATCAAATTGATTTAGAAGATAAATTTGATTTCTATTTAGATGTTGCATTTGATATTAAAAATAGTGTTGAAGATCCTTCTAAAGGTGGCAATATTTCTTTAAGCAGTGAACATTTAATTATTACAAAAGTAGACAAAAACATCTATTTTAAATTATCTAATATTGTTAGTTTCTTAACATATGAAGATTGGTTAGATGTTATTTCTTATTTATCTACTTCATTAGGATTAGATTTAAATATTGATTATACCAAAGCTAAAGAAGTTATTGATGAATTATCAAAAGGACTTGATTCATTTATATCTTATTTAAATACTTCAAAAGAAAGTAAATCATCTTCTAATGATATTCTTTCTTTAATCAATGTTAATGAAATTATTAATTCTTTAAATTATACATCTATTAGTGATACTGAAGGAGAATTATATTTCAATATTCCTTTAAGTGGCATAAGTGAAAAATATAATATTAATATTATTAATTTATCTAATGTAGGTGTTAGTTATAATACCTTCGAAGGTAAAATTAGTTTATCTAATGATATTGAAGGTTATTTAAATTATTTGAATGTTACTACTTCATCAATTGATAAAATTGAAGCAAGTAACTATGTTACTAAAAATTCATTAAAATCAGTTATTGATCAAATAGTTTCATTAAAATCAACTTTAAAACAAAAAGAATTTGTTATTTCTACTTCTTCAGATTCAACTTCAAATTATGTTTCAAAAGATAATAAGAAGTTATTTGATTATTCTGGAAAGATTATTCTCGATTTAAAAGATAAACTTAAATTCTCAATTAATAATGTTTCATTAAATGCGTATAATTATGATGAACAAGGCAAAGTAACTACAAGCAATCATAACTTTAGTTTAACTTACTTACCAAGTTATATATTAAATAATGAAACTATTAATAAAGATTCTTTATTTATTAATTATGGACCTAATTTAAAAGGATATTTATCTAGAAGTGAATTTGCTTCTTTAGCTCAATATGGTTGTGATTTAATGGGTATTAATTCTTCTTTAATTAAATCTTTATTATCCAACTTAGGAAGCGCAGATTCACTAGATACAAGCGTCTTAAGTGGCATTACTTCTGGAAGTAAGATTCCTGACTTTAGTATCAATTTAGATAATTTATTTGATTCATATACTATTTCAAATGATACAAATGGTTCATCTTTTGAAATTACATTAAACGCAAAAGATATTTATACATCTTTATATGGAGAAGACTTTAATAAAGATTCTTTAGATCCTAATAAGAATAAGATTAGCTTAAAAGTTAATTCTAATGCAGATAAATCTTCTATTAGTAAAATTAAATTATCTAATATGTATTCTTCTTCACAAGAAGTATTTAATATTGATTTAGATATATCTACATCTATTAGTGAAGAAACTTCACATGTATTTGATGAAATTGATGTAACAAACTCTAATAATGAACTTGGTAAATATTATTATTTAGGTAATATTCCAACTTTATTAAAAGCATTTGTTAATACTGCAAATTTGGAAAAGTATCATGTAAGTGGTAACGTCTCCATGACTTTAGTTGGAATTGATCTTCAAAATATTGGATATGATATCAAAATTGTCTTAGATGAAGATAAACATCCTTATATTGAAGTAACATTTAATGTAAATAAACTAATCCTTGTTATGAATGGAGGACAATCCAAATTATTATATTCACCTATGGATAATAAAGTTTATTTAAGAAACAACAAGAGTAAGACAAATAAAGTATATACAACTAATGATTCTTCATTAGATACATATATTGGTAAATCATCAAATATCGCAGAAATTATTAATACAATTTTAGGTTCAACTTCTTTAATAAGTGGAACAATTGAATCTAGCGTTTCAAATACAAAAGCTAATATTGATATAAATACCTTTATTAAAAATTATTCATATGAGTATGATGAATCATCATTAAAAGGTACTTCTAATATTACTTTAGATGGTTCTCAATTAATGTCTTCATTAAGTAATTTAAATTTACATTTAACAAATCAAGAAATTGATATGAAGATGGATGAAGATACAATTAAACATGGAGATTATATAACTTCATTTACATTTGATACTAAATTAAGTGTTATATCGATTACTGGCAATGGTAACTTTGACAATGTTAATGAAATAACTAATCAAATATCTGTCGATATGGATTTAATTAATAAAGCAATTAGTAATCCTACTTCATGGAGTTTCTAATTATAAGCCTTTAAAGTTCTACTTTAAGGGCTTTTAATATGCAATAAAATATATTTTTGTTGAAAATAAGATTTTTATAATTTATACTTTAAACGTACGTTGATTAAGAGGTTAATTATTGATGTAACTAAGAGAGTTCTAGATGGTGAAAATGAACTTACTAGATAATTAATGTCGCTTATGAGTCAAAGGCTAATACCTTCGTTTATCGCGTTAAGATTATTCAAGTGATATATTATAATATATCTAAATTAAGGTGGTACCACGGTTATTACGTCCTTTGTAGGGGCGTTTTTTTATGGAAGGAGATTTATGTTAGACAAAAGATATAATCCAAATGAAATTGAAAAAGGTAAGTACAAAAAATGGAAAGATTCTGGCTATTTTGAAGCAGGAGATTTAACAAAAACTAAATTCTCAATGGTTATTCCTCCTCCAAATGTAACAGGTAAGTTACATTTAGGACATGCTTGGAATACAACTGTTCAAGATATTATCGCTCGTTATAAGAAAGCTAAAGGCTTTGATGTAATGTGGCTTCCTGGTATGGACCATGCTGGAATTGCAACTCAAGCTAAAGTAGAAGAAAGATTAAGAAAACAAGGTATTTCTAGATATGATTTAGGAAGAGAAAAATTCTTAGAACAAGCTTGGGCATGGAAAAATGAATATGCAGAAACTATTCATTCCCAATGGGAAAAAATGGGTCTTTCATTATGCTATTCAAAAGAAAGATTTACTCTTGATGCAGGTTTAAATAAAGCAGTTAGAAAAGTATTCGTTGATTTATATAACAAAGGTTATATTTATAGAGGCGAAAGAATTATTAACTGGGATCCTGTATTTAAGACCGCTTTAAGTAATATTGAAGTTATCTATCAAGAAGATCCAGGTAAAATGTATTATTTCAAATATCATATTGTTGGAGAAGATAGATATTTAACAGTCGCGACAACTAGACCTGAAACAATGTTTGGTGATGTTTGCGTTGTTGTTAACCCAAAAGATGAAAGATATAAAGATGTTGTCGGTAAGAAAGTTATTAACCCTGCAAATGGTGATGAACTTCCAATTATCGCGGATAGTTATGTCGATTTAGAATTTGGTACAGGGGCTATGAAGTGTACTCCTGCACACGATCCTAACGACTTTATCATCGGTCAAAAATATGGCTTTGAACATCCAATTGTTATGGATGAAACTGCACATATGAATGAATTATGTGGCAAATACAATGGCTTAGACAGATATGAATGTAGAGATCAATTAGTCGAAGATATTAAAAATAATGGTGATTTAATCAAGATTGAAGATATAGTTCACCAAGTTGGTCACTCTGAAAGATCACACGCAGTTGTTGAACCTTACTTATCAAAACAATGGTTTGTTAAAATGGATGGATTAAGTTCTAATTCATTGAAGTTACAAGATTCTATCAACAAAGTAGAATTTATCCCTGAAAGATTTAATAAGATCTTTATTAACTGGATGACAGGTACAGATGATTGGTGTATCTCTCGTCAATTATGGTGGGGACATAGAATTCCTGCATATTATAACAAAGTAACTAACGAAGTATTAGTTTCTGAAGAAGCTCCAAAAGATATGGAAAATTATTATCAAGATGAAGATGTTCTTGATACTTGGTTCTCTAGTGCATTATGGACATTCTCAACTTTAGGTTGGCCAGAACAAACTGAAGATTTAAAAAGATATTTCCCATTAGATATCATGGTTACCGCTTATGATATTATCTTCTTCTGGGTAAGTAGAATGATTTTCCAAGGATTAGAATTTATGGGTGAAAAACCATTTGATAAATGCTTAATCCATGGTTTAATTAGAGACTCACAAGGTCGTAAGATGTCTAAATCATTAGGTAATGGTATTGATCCAATGGATGTCATTGATAAATATGGTGTTGATGCATTAAGATACTTCTTAACTACATCTACTTCACCAGGACTTGATACAAGATATTCAGAAGAAAAAATCATTGCTTCAAGTAATTATTTAAATAAGATTTGGAATGCTTCTAGATTCATTTTATTAAATTTAAATGAAAATGATAATGAAGATACTTTAAAACTTGATGTCACTAAGTTAGATAATATTGATAAATACATTCTTACAAAGTTAGAAGAAACAATTAAGAATGTTACATTCAATATGGAAAAATATGACTTTGCAAATGCTTCAACTCACTTATATAACTTCGTTTATGATGATTTCACATCATGGTATGTTGAATTATGTAAGGTTAAATTAAATTCTGAAGATAAGAGTATCGCTCAAAATACTAAAGCAGTATTAATTAAAGTATTAAAAGATATTATCTTAATGATTTATCCTTATACTCCATTTATCGCAGAAGAAATTTATTTAAATCTTCCTTCACATAAAGAATCAATCATGCTTGATTCATATCCAGAATATGATGAATCATTAGTCTTTAATAAAGAAACATTAATCATTGAAGATTTAATCCATATGATTAAAGATATTAGAGCTTATAAAGTAGAAAACCAACTCGCTCCTAATAAAGAAGTTGAATTATCTTTCTTAAATACAAATGCTGATTTTGATTTAGATTTCTTCAGTGTTTATTTAAAGAGATTTGGATTTGTATCTAATATTTATTTAGATAAAAAAGAAGGTAATGTTTATGTTTACAAAGTAGGTCAAATGACTATTGTTGATAACATTGATAAAAAAGCATTACTTGAAAAGATTGAAAAAGAAATTGAAAGATTAACTTCTGAAGTAAATCGTTCTAAAAAGATGCTTGATAATCCATCATTCGTTTCTAAGGCTCCAAAAGAAAAAGTCGAAGCGGAAACAAAGAAATTAAAAGCATACGAAGAAGAATTACAAGTCTATTTAGACAAAAAAGCACATATGTAGTATAAAAATGCGTTTAGAGTGATCTAAATGCATTTTTTTAATAATAAAATGATTTAAAAAATAATTTATTTAATAAATTATGATATAATTTAAAAAGTTTAAAGGAGATTATATTTATGGCAGAAGAAAATAAACAAGAAGAAAAAGAAGTAGTCGAAGCAGAAGTTGTTGACGAAAAGAAAGAAAATGGATTTAAAAAATTCTTTGGTAAAGTAAAAAAAGGTGTTAATGATTCTATGTTAGAAGCTAAAAAAGAAAATAATTATGCTTCTGAACACTCAGAATTCAAAGCATATACTAAAGATAGCTTATTCCCAAGAAAATTATCTGGTGAAATTGTCGATGGAGCATTAATTTGCTTTGGCAAAGTTGAACTTGAAAAAGGTTCAGTTATCATCGATGAAAATGATAAAGCATATTATGTAGTTTCAATTGAAGGAACAACAGTTACAAGTAAAGTTGATGATGTTACATATGATTGTGAAGGTAGCAAAATCGCTTTAGATGAAAACGTTGAAGAAGTAAACGTCATTAAAGCGGATTCAAGATACTTCATTTTCAAAGGTGAAGATAAATAGATGGCAATTAAAAATATTGTTTTCGATTTTAATGGAACAATCATTGATGATGTTCAATTGTGCTTAGATATTCTTAATCAAATGTTAAAAAGACAATCTAAGCCTACTTTTGATATGGAAGGTTATAAAAAGATATTTACTTTCCCAATCATTCAATATTATTTAAATGCAGGTTTAGATTTTTCTAAAGATTCATTTGAAGATTTATGTGCTTATTTTATTGAAATTTATCAACCTCGTTCATATAAATGTGATTTATATCCATATATGAAAGAGACATTAAATGAACTTAATGTTAAAGGATATAATTTAATATTATTATCCGCGAGTGAAAAAAATAATTTAATGAATCAAGTACATAATTTTGAATTAACTCCATATTTTAGTGAAATATTAGGTATATCTAATGTTCAAGCTAAATCTAAATTAGAAATCGCAAGAAATTATTTTTCTAAAGCTAATTTAAAAATGGATGAAACTTTATTTATTGGTGATTCATTACATGACTTTGAAGTAGCTTCAACTCTTGGAGGTAAATGTATATTAGTTACCTATGGACATCAAGATAAAGAAAGATTATCTTCTTGCAATGTACCTTTAATTGATGATATTCGTGAAATAAAGGAATATTTATGATTAAAGCAATATTATTTGATTTAGATGGTACTTTATTAGATGATGAAAGATTTACTTATATTTCTAAAAGAATTGAAGGTAAGAAATTAGGCTACAATGTCAAAAAAGAAGATGTCTTAAAATCTTTAGGAATGTCAAAAGAAAATTCTATTATCTATTATGAAGGATTATACGGAAAAGATTTTCCAACCGAGAAATTAGGTCAATATCGTTTTATTTATATCTTAAATTATTTTAAAAAACATGGTGTGCAATATAAACCATATGTTAAAGCAATATTTAAATATTGTAAGAAAAATAATATTAAAATGATAATTTGTACTTCTTCCACAAAAGAAAAAGTTGATGCATATTTACAAATTGATCCATTCTTAAGTAGAATGGAAGGAATAATTACTGGTGATCAAATTAAAAATGGTAAACCTCATCCTGATATCTATTTAAAAGGTCTTGAAATGGCTTGTGTTTTAAAAGAAGAAGCATTAGTTATCGAAGATTCTTTAAACGGTGTTAAATCAGGCTTAAATGGAGGATTTAAAACCATTATGATTCCAGATGAAGTTCCTCCGGATGAATATATCTTAAATTCAAATGCATTAATAATGAAAAATTTAAAAGAAGTTATTTCTTATATTAATTCTATTAACAACAATGATAAAATATAACTGAGGTAAAAATTATGGTTACAATTAAAGTTAAAGATTATGGTGATATAGTTTTAAAATTAGATTACCAATACGCAAAAAATACAAGCGCAAATTTCGTTGAACTCGCTAAAAAGGGATTCTATGATGGATTAACTTTCCACCGCGTCATCAAAGGATTTATGATTCAAGGTGGCGATCCTAAAGGCAATGGTACAGGAGGTCCTGGATATTGCATTAAGGGTGAATTTAAAGCCAATGGAGTAAATAACCCTATTTCACATAAAAGAGGCGTTATATCTATGGCAAGAGCGATGAATATGGATTCTGCTGGTTCTCAATTCTTTATCATGCATAAAGATGGTGAATTCTTAGATGGAAATTATGCTGCATTTGGTGAAGTTGTAAGTGGAATTGAAGTTGTTGATAAAATCGCGAAAGTTAGAACAACTCCAAACGATCGCCCATATGATAATGTAGTTATTGAAAAGATCATTGTTGAAGATGAACCTGAAATAGAAGTTATTAAACTCAAGGAGGACTAGTATGAATATAAATGATATAGTATCTCGCTTAGGACATGTTGATGATTTACAATTCGCTCAATCCACATGTTCAAGAAGTGATGTAATTAATAAAATATTTGAAAACATCAAATCTAAAGGTTTAGATGTTGATGAAGAATATTTAAATTTTGTTAAAAACTTAAATAAAGATGAAGTTCAAGTTGATGTTAAATATCTTCCAATCTATGTAGTTGAAGCAATCGCAAAATTATCATGGAAAGAAGTTGACGCAAAAGCTAATAAATCTGAAGATCATCAAGAATTTGTTCGCTTTACATCTACTTTCTACGCAGGTCAAGAAAAGAAAAATTGCCGTTATAACAACATTGATCCATTATCATGTATCGGTAAAGAAAATATCAAAATCAATGAAACAACATATAACGATGATGCTTCTATTGAGAAAATCGAATCTAAAGATGATGTTTTAAAAATTGAAATGGAAGGATATAAATCTCCAGTCATTCTTGATTGCCCATGTTCTGAAGGTGATATTTATTCTTTAGATACTAATTCTGTTTTAGGTCAATCCGATATTGATAAAAGAGTTCAAGAAACATTAGAACAAACTAAATCATATAAGAAATTATCAAAAGAAAAAGAAAAATGGTCAAGAATTGAACAAACAACAATTAAAATTATTCTTCTTCCAATTGCATATATTCATATTGGTGCACATGATCAACTCGTCAACTGTGCGAATGATATTATCGATGTTGAATATGAATTAAATCCAAAGATTACTAAAGATTTAGTTAAATCAAGAGTTTTATTATTCCCAGCTTTTGCATTAGGTTTAATTTTATGTATTGCAGGTTTAGTTGTCTGCATGTTTAAAGAAGTTGGTAATGTTTTCTTCTTTGAAGATGTTAATATCAACTATGCATTTAAAAACTTCAATGGTTATGTTCTTATAATCATGGTTATCTTACTCGCAGTTTTAACAATTATTGCTTTACCTACAAGAAAAGCATTAGTAAAACGTTTAGAAAAAGAGAAAAATACAATTAATTTTATTAGAAGTATTGCATTATTCATCTATGGCTTAGACTTAGGTTTAATTATTTACTTCTTAAGCATTATTCAATCAATTAAATAAATTCTAGGGTTATAAGTATTACTTATGACCCTTTAATTTTGTAGATTATTTTTAACACTTATTGTAAAATATTCTCGAGGTGAAACAATGTCTAAAGATAATTTACCAACTAAAGTGGAGAAAGAAACTCTTGATCCATCCATTAAAAATAAAAATGATAATTTCTTTTTGAGTATATTTTCTAATAAGAAAGAAGAAAAGAAACAAAGAAAACTAGAAAGACAAAACCAAAAGATTCTTTATTCTGATATCACAACTAAAGAAGAGAAAATAATTAAAAAATCTTCTCATAAATTTGTCAAAGCTTTAGGTATTGCATGTGCGACAATTATTGCAATATTAGTAATATCTGGATTAATTAATATTTTTACCTTTGTCAAAGGATTTTTTGATGATGCAATGTTTGGAAATATTATCGCAGGTAGTGTTACAGGTGTATTAGTTGGCTTATTATTTATCTTTGTGATTAGACCAATTATTATCGCGATGGCTACTCCTACATTCTCTTTAGATGTTGTTAATGAAGAAGATGCAAAAAACATCTCTAAAAAGAACTTTAAGAAATTACAAAAAGTGGCTAAAAATATCTTAGAAAACGATAATGTTTCTGAAGACAATAAAAACTTAATTAGAACATTTTATTCCAATAAGAAAGAATTAAATAATACTTTAAAAAATATCTATGATACCGACATTAAAAACGATATTATGAAGATTATTAATTTAACTTCAACTAAAGTATTAATTACTACAGCCTTAAGTCAAAATAGTAAATTTGATGCAATCTCAGTAGCGTTATTAAATATCCGTATGATTATGCAAATATGTGTTAAATGCGGTTATCATCCTACTTACTTTAGATTATCTAAATTAATTATTAAAGTATTTAGAAATGCAATGTTTGCTTATGCTGTTCAATCTTTTAATTTACAAGATATCCTCGTTGATAGTGTCGATAAACTTGTTAAAGGTGCTTTAAGCGCCATACCAGGACTTTCTACTTTAACTAAGAGTTTAACTCAAGGAGCGAGCAATGCTTTATTAACTTTAAGAATTGGTATTATTACTCGTAAATATTTATATGAAGAATTCAACATTCAAAGAATGATTAAAAATCCTGATGAAGTAGAAGTAGAACTTGTTACAAGCGCATTAAAAGAAGCTGATGAAAATATTGATAATATTGTCTTAGAAGCTAAAAAAGATATCAATATTGTTAAAAAAGGTAAATAAAAATGAATATTATTAAACTATCTGTCCATGGTTTAGTTGATTTTTTGTTGCGTCGAGGTAATATCGATGATCGTATCTATAATAATGAAACAATGGCCGAAGGCACCCGTATTCATTTAAGATATCAAAAGATTCAATCCAATGAATATTTAAAAGAAGTACCTTTAGAAGATGAAACAACTATTGATGATTTTACTTTTCAAATCATTGGTAAAGCTGATGGAATTATTTTAGGCAAAACTCCAGTTGTTGATGAAATAAAAACAACGATTCAAGATTTAGAAACTTATTATAATGAACAAGGTAAGTGGCATTTAGGCCAAGCTATTTGTTATGCATATATGTATGCAAAAAAGAATAATCTTCCTAAAATGGGAGTCCGACTTACTTACATAAGTCAAAATGAAGATAACGATGTAGAATTTGATAATAAATTAATCTATAACTTTAATTATACTTTTCAAGATTTAGAAGATTATTATTTTTCATTATTAAAAGATTATTTGTATTTTTATACAAATATTGATAATCATATTAAAGAATTTAAGTCAAATGCCGGAAGTTTAAAATTTCCATATGATAATTATCGAAATGGTCAAAAAGATCTTGCCAAAGCGGTTTATGGCACAATTATCAATAATCAAACTATCTTTATTGAAGCTCCAACTGGGATTGGTAAAACAATGTCGACTTTATTCCCAACAATTAAAAGCTTTAATACTAGTTCGACAGAAAAAATCTTTTATCTAAGTGCGAAGAATATCGCAAAAAGTGTTGCTTTAGATGCTTTAAGAAAATTAAATGAACAAGGTTTAAATATTAAAGCAATTAAAATTACTTCTAAAGAGAAGATGTGTATTAATGATTGTATTTCATGTAACCCTGATGAATGTCCTTTTTGCGTAGGTTATTATGATAAAATAAGGCAAGCGATTGAAGATATCTTTTTACATGAAAATATTATTGATGAAGAAACTATTTTTAAATATGCAAAAAGATATGATATATGTCCTTTTGAATACCAATTAGATGTATCTTTATATTGTGATTGTATTATCTGTGATTATAATTATTTATTCGATCCAATTATTTATTTTAAAAGATATTTTGAACAAGAGAAAACTAATTATGTCGCATTAATAGATGAAACTCATAATTTAGTTGATCGTTCTAGAAATATGTATTCATCAACTTTATCTTTAAATGATTTTAAAATTGTTTATGAAGATGTAAAAAAATCAAAATCATTAAGATTTAAAAAATATATC
>CAVFKD010000035.1:0-11838 GCA_963623095.1 bacterium
AATTAACTATTAGTTAAATGTTCAACATATAAGATGTGGTTTTTATTCATCTTTAAATTTAATACTAATTCATAAGTAGTATTACCACTTGAATCTTCGCTTGCTTTATAATAGCCAACTACTTCACCAGTTACTCGATCTATTAATCGATAATTAAGTAATTCTGAACCATTATAATCATAACTTGCGGTTACTCCATCAGTTTTACCACTTACATAATATCTAATACATTGGTCTAATGTTTTATTTTGGTTCGCAGTCTCTGATGTATCATTTTTAGAAGCATATGTACCTTCCATGTAAGAAGATTCATTAAATAACAATGTTGCAAAATCACTAGTTTTATATGTATTAGTTGTATTGTCAAAACTCCAAGCATCGTCTACAAAGTTATTTGTATCTTTATTTTGTAGATTATTATCAAATACATATAAGAACATTTTTGTATCATGTCTATACATATAAAGATCATATTTATTTACATCAGTATTATATTTAATCAATAAATCATAAATACCATAATATGATGTTCCTTCAGTATCATCTTTAATTTTAAATATAGTTTTAGAAGTATCACTTCCATTTGCTACTTCAATATAGCCATTAGTTCCTAGAGCTTTAGAATATACTTCATTACTTTTAAAGTTATCTTTATTAGTTGTACAAACTAAATAATTATATGCATATTTTGATTCATCAGTATTTATTAATGCAGTAGAAGTAGATGTTGAGTTAATAGAAATAGCGAAATGAGTCATTGAAGTTAAATCAATATTCTTAACTAGATATGTATAAGGAGAATTTTTACTTAAATCATCTCCATTAATTGTATAACCAGTTGTGCCATCACTATTAGTAGCTTCATATAAGCCATTAACATTTTTATAGAAGCTTCTTTTTGAAGTTGCACTTGAAACAAATGATGTAATATTACTAGGAACAGAATCAGTAGTAATAACAGTTGGTTCATCAATCTTTTCAAATACTACAACTGTAGGACTACATTTATATGAATCATATTCAGAATCAAGCGCGGTTATTTGAACTAAACGTTTACCTGTTAAACAAGTAAAAGCACCTGTATTTAATTGAGAGAATATATTGTTATAGAAAGTATCAAATGTACCTTTCATAGTACTAACGGAATTAGAACTTGAACTAGAAGGACCATTTTGATAAGAATAGTTCGCGACTATAACATAGAATGTATATAAGCCTTCACCATAAGTATCAATTAAATTATTTTTAATATAGGAAGCATCAAGTGAATATTGTTTTTGCCAGAATAATTGGCTTGAATCATTTTCAACTTTACCCCAATTACAAGGAGAATCCCAAATGTTATTCGCAGAGAATACTAACTTAGAAGTAGATGAAGTTACTTCAATATTATTATAGCTAAATAGATTTATATATTTACTTGGTAATAGGCTTTCTTCAACTGTAGATTTTGTTCCTTCAGTAGTTGTTTCATAAGAGAAGTTACCTACTCCATTATTGTAAACATCGCTATTGAAGAATGGATATTTATATTCAACACTATCAACGTTAGATGATGTTGTTGTGATTTGTAATTTTTCAGTAGATCCACCACCTAATGTGTATTTTTCTGCATCAGTTTCAGTTCCAGTATATCCACCATTTTTCTTACCATTACTGAATAAAGGATATAGTCTAATAACATTGTTATTATCCGCGTATTGATCTAAATCCGCGAACATATCAAAATATCTATCTCTTTGTTTTGGTTGGAATGCTTCACCAATTTTGTTTGCAGTCCATTCTCCACCATTTTTAACATAAGAATAAGGATAATCACTATCAGTAATTGAAGAAGGTGTCTTGGTATTTGTTACATATGTCCATTCTGTAAAAGTATAGTTATGATAATATGAACCATTGTATTCTGTACCCATAGAAGTAAAGATACTTTGAACAACCATTTCCATAATAGAAGACATTAATTCATTTGTAACTGTTAATTTAATAGGAAGATATCTACCAGTATTTGTATCATCCATTGAACTAGATTTAGTAGTATCTGCGCCTTGAATTAAACCATCAGGAGCTAAATCATCGCTATTATCTTTAATAGTTTGTCCATAATAATAGCAATCGCCCCAGCAACCAAATCTATCTGTAGAATATTGGTTTCTACCATTGAATTTTTCTTCTCTATTTGCATCACTTTCATTAATAGTAAATGCATCATTAGGAATACCCCAAGTTCTCATCGCTAAATTGTTATCTTTTAAATATGTTTGTGATTGGGTATATGCACTGTTACTTGCATAAGCAGAACCACCGTCAGCTTCAAAAGAAGAACATGAGAATAATTCACCCATATATCTTCTATAAGCGCCATCATAAGTTACTGTGCCACTAGAAGAAGTATGTCCAGTATAAGATACTGCGCCAGTGTTATCACTTAATTTATATATTACATTACCATTATCATCAGTTTTTAATGAACCATCAGAATTATATAAAGGTTCTTTGTAACCAAATTGTTCTTCTGGAGTATTACTAGTATTATTAGTTACATAATCATGATATAGGTACATATAAGATGCGCTAGGAAAGAAATAGATTGTATATTCTTTACCTGCTTTATCAGATGCATCTTGACCAAAGTCATAGTTTTCTTGAATATCATCTGCGTTTATTTTGTTAATTGAAGGTTTTACTTCTTGTTTATTATCAAAATACCAATAAGACAAACCAAAAGAAGATATGCCTATAAAAGCAATAAATAACAAAAAGACTAATTTTCTAATTATCTTGCCCATATTATCTCCTTTTAAATTGCCACAATATTAATAGTTAAACTTGCATCAGTTAAACTACTTTGTAATACATTATATTTATCTTGATCAATAGGTTTAACCCCATTACTACCCGCGGATTTATATTCAATTACGTTAGTTAAATTTAATGTATATAAATAATATCCATATGGTTCTTGTTCAGATGTTGTTTTTACTTCTTCAATATCATCAACAAAATCATATCCCCCATTAGTTTCAGTTGCATTTGCGTATATATCAGTTAATTTAACAATATTAGAAAAAGATGTTCCTCCAAAAGAAACATATAATCTAAAAGAACTACCTTCAATAGAATCTTTAGAATCAGCTAAAGTATATTTAACAATTACTTTATCACTAGAAACATAAGCATTGTTTTCTTCTTTATAGAAATCAATGCCGTCTTTAGTATTATTAACTTCACCAGATCCTTGAGAGAATACTATCTTAGAAGGTGCTTCTAATAAAGTTAAAGTACCTTTAGCAACATCAGAATATGTATGTATAGATACATCCTTTGTATTTGTTACTAAATTATCATGACCAAAATACCAGCTGGAGAATCCTACTCCAACTAGTGCAGTGGTAACTAAAATAGGTAAAGCAATTGATATAATCTTATTTTGAATCATAATTATTCCTTACCTTCGTCGTATTGTTTTGCGACATATAATCTTCTTTGCTTATATTCTCTATCAATATATTCTTCTGATCCTTCAAAAGTAATAATAAATATAGTCGCGCTTATTAACGCTAAAACGCCTGAATTACTCTTTAAATATGTAGTAGCGAGACCTAATCCATAGTTTTGGAAACCGTTATAACGTCCAATGATTTGGCTTTCTTTTACTGCAGTTTCCCATACGTTACTCGCGGTATTTGCATCACCTTTTAATGTGAATAAATATTGTCCATTGTTGTTAGTGATATTAACTACTCTATGAACGATAATATCTCCATTAGTATTTTTAAATGCAACAACATCATATAAAGCAATATCTTTTGCGTTTACTTTATCAACACCAATCATACTAAATTGTTCAATTTGATTGGTTAGATTATTATCTTTAATATAAACATTTCCTTCATATACTTCTTCCATAGATCCTGTTTGAATAACTAAGCAACCAGAATTACCTACGAAGAAAACATTGTTATTGACTTGATAAGTAAATAAGAAACCAATAACAAGCATTAATAAAACAAGTAAAATACCTGATGTTATTTTTTCAACATACCATAAGATATTAGACTTCTTTTCTTCTTTATTGATACAATCAACAATTTTAGTTTCTTTGTCATCATCTTTAATGTGATATTTCTTTTTTAATTCTTTTAAAATGTTTTCATCTTCATGACCATATTTGATATGTTTTCTTTTATATAAAGAATATAAGAAGAATAACAAAGCAAAAGTAATTGCAAGTATAATAACAACAATTAAGGAAACAAAAAAGACTACTTGAATTAATTTATGTGATCCCATTGTCTTTTCTCCTTATATTTTAATTACTTATTTAAAGCGAATGAATATGTAACAGTTAAAGCATCATCAGTTGCAGCATTAATAGCGTCTTTCATTGTAGTATAAGCTTCTGCAGTTGATGGTTTTGATTTGTATTTTAATAATTTATTTACTGCGTCAGTTGTAGATGCATCGAATGTAAATACATCTGTAATTTTATCTTCTTCTGTATTTGACCAATCTACTGTATAAGTGAATGTTAATGTAGTTTCAGTAACACTTAAACCATCAGTTGCAGCATCAGTACCAACTTTAATATTACCTACTGCATAAGTTGTATCGAATTGAACATAAGTTGCAATAGTTGATGATAATTTGAATTCTGCTTTAAATGTACCAGCTTTAAGGCCAGCGTTCTTTAAATTAGTATAATCTTCTTTTGCAATTTCATATGTTGCGCTGAAAGATGTAATTGCTTCACCAATATTAGAATCGCTAATAGTACCAGTAACATCTGTATTATCAACAATTGAAATACCTTTAGTTGCTTCAGTAGCTTTATCATATCCACCTTGATCTAAAACAATTGCTAATTTTTTTGTTGCATCAGCACTTGTTAATGTACCAATGTTATCTGCAAGATTAGTAACATATGTAGTTACCTTTGCACCATCAGTTGTTAAAGTCTTATCAAAATACCATGCAGAAAAGCCACTTCCTGCAATTCCTACTGCTGCGGTTACACCGAGTAATCCAATTAATAATTTTCTTTTCATAATTTTAAGTCTCCTTTAATTAGTTTCAATTATTAAGTATACTAAAGACTAGTTATACTTACTAATAAAAATTAAATCACAAATTAACAAATTAGTAAATGTTTTAACAAAAACCATCCCATAAAATACACATAAAAGTGTATAAAAACATATTTATGTAATCAAAAATCAGATAAAAAAATCGTTATAGTGACACTTTTAATATTTATAAATATTCACTTTACGTTTTTAGAGCAAATAAAAAAGTTACATGAAACAATCATTGTAACTTTTTCTATTAGTTTATATTAAATTTGAACTGTATATTGTACGCTAATAATTCCCTTGCCATTAAGTGCGTTTTTCATTTTATCATAATCGTCTTTAGTTGTTGGTTTAGATACGTATGTTAACATATCATTTACACCATCGGTTGTTTTTGTTGTAAATTCAAATGTTTGATTTATTGGAGTATCTAGTGTGAAATTAATTGTTTCAAAATAATACAATGTACCATTGCTAAACATTGCTTTACTCTCATCTAAGTTATTAGTAACGTAGTCACTTCTAAAGTCTATGTAGTTTCTATATTCGTTTGAATTAAAATAAATATGAGCAATAAATTGTGCACTTTTAATTCCTGCATTTACTAAATTATTTACATCTTTCGCATCTATTGTATATGTTGCACTGAGGCTATCTACTTTAGGTGCATTAGCGAGTGCATCATCAGTAATATTATCGATGCCACTTGTATCAACAAAAGAGATACCTTTAGTCTTATCAGCTTTGTTTGTATATCCACCTTGGTCTAAAACAATTGTTAATTTTTGATTTGCATTATTATCTGTTAATGTTCCAACGTTTTCTACAACATTAGTGACATGTGTTTTAACACCAGCAACCGCAGTTACTAAATCTTCGTGACCAAAATACCATGCAGAAAAACCACTTCCTACAATTCCTACTGTCGCAGTTACACCAACTAATCCAATTAATAATTTTCTTTTCATAATTAAAATCCCTTTTAATCTTTCTTAAACATACTAAATATTAGTTATGTTTGACAATATTTATTAAAATACAAATAAAATAATAATGCAATATTTTAAAAAAAAAAAAAGACTAAATCAACAAAGTGACTTAGTCTTTAGATTTAATACTTATTTATTATGTATTGCATCAATTGGTTTTTTATTCGCGAGTCTAGTAACAGGTAATATACTTGAAATAATACTTGCGCCAATCGCAACGCCAAAGATCATTAATACAACTAAGATATTAGGTGACATAACATTAAATGCTAGAGAGAATGCTTCAGTTAAACCTGAGTTAACTCTAAATGAAATGTAGAATGTAATAATAGTTGCAAGAAGGAAGTTAATCGCTGCAATAATGAATGATTCAGAATAGAAGATTTTAAATACATCACTTCTTTTCGCACCAACCGCGCGTAATATACCAATTTCAACTTTCTTACTATTAATAGAAATAGAAATAAAGTTATAGAATAAGAGTAATGCAAATACCGCGAAAGCTACACCAATCCAAACAAATACTTGAGTTAAGATATAGATAACATTGGAATAGTTTTCTACATTTGTGAGCATTGGATCAACAAATGATAATTTATATGTATCAGATGTAATCTTATCTTCATCATCAAATGCATCTTTTGTTTTATTATATACATCAATAAACTTGCTTACTTTTGAAGTATCTAGTTCTTTTCCAAAAGCGATAAATGCAGTTGCATCATCACCTTCAACATCACTAGTAATGTTGATTCCAGGTTTTGCTGAATATTCATAAATAACATTATGTAAATTTGCGCTAGCTCTTAAAAATGCAATTGTTAATGTATCACCATTTGAAGCTTTTAATAAAGAAGAATCTTTTCTATATTTTTCAAATTTTTCTGGATATTTTGTATCAACAACGCCGGAAATTTTTAATTTTTCAAGTGTATCATTTTCTCCCATTGTATAAACGTATTTACCAATAATAGAAGTTTCATCTATATTTTCAGTTTTGCTAGTTTTACCTTCATCATTTATTTCATAATAACCAAAATCTTCATAGGTAAATAAAGCGTATTTAGAAATACAAATTTCACCTTCCGCGGCAGGAGCTTTACCACTTATGATATTTAATCCAAATTCGTTTAAGACATCTGCGTTTACTCCAACTCTTCCATAATATGTATCCATATGGAATACATCGTGGCTAGAAGGTGCATTTAATTCAACTTTTTGACCATTAGAAACTGTGTAAACTTTCGCTCCAGTTTGTTCTACAATTTCGTCTAGTTTACCTTTTGATAAAGTGTTTTTTACGATGGTTGAACCATCATCTGTTTTTTCTCTTTTTTCAAAAGTAAAACTTACTGCATGGATATCATTTTTCTCAACTGTTGATAATAAGGCACTTTTAGAATTAAACATTGATAATGTTGCGCTGAAACCAAATAAAGAAAAAGCAATGGTTGAAAGTAATACAGTTAAAACTAATCTACCTGGTTTTACTTTTAATGATTTTGCACCCATTCTAAATGCGTGTTTCATTGAGAAATGTGATTTAATTAAATTGAATTTTTCATCACCAACTTTAATAGAATCTTGATCAGTATCAACAAACTTTTCTCTATTACCTTCTTTATCAATTCTACCTACTTCACATACTGCATCATTAATATGTTCATCCGCGGTAATATATATTTCAGAATTTCTAGAAGCTAATCTTTCATTGATAATCTTTAAGTCTTTTTGCGTTAATTCGTGGTTCTTTTCTACACGGATAATATTATCACCCATGATTGATAAACCTTCTATAGGTGATTCTACTTCACATGTTGTTTTAGATATATCTGAGATAATCTTACCATCTCTTAATTCGATAACTCGATCACCAAAGTGTTCTGCGAAATCTCTATCATGAGAAACAATTACAACTAATTTATCTTGTGATAATTTCTTTAATGTTTCAAATACTTGTTTACCAGTATTAGAATCTAAAGCACCTGTTGGTTCATCACCAAAGATAATCTTAGGTTCTTTAACTAATGCACGAGCGATGGCTACTCTTTGTTTTTGTCCACCTGATAATTCATTAGGTTTTCTTTTACCAAAGCCTTCAAGATCAACTTGTTTTAAAATGTTATCGATGATTTCATCAGTAACAGGCTTATGTTGTAATTGTAATGCAAGGGCGATATTTTCCTTAATAGTGAAATCAGAAAGAATATTATATTCTTGGAAAATAAAGCCAAGATATGTATTACGGTATGAATCCATTTCACTACCGGAGAATTCTTTGCTAGATTTACCATTGATGATAATTTCTCCAGAATCCGCTTTATCAAGTCCACCCATAACATTTAATAAAGTAGACTTACCAGAACCTGATTTACCTAAGATAAAGATTAAACCTTTTTCAGGAAATTTAACCGATACATCATCTAAGGCATATACAGGGTCAGAATTTTTAACTTTATAAACTTTCTTTAAGTTTTTAACTTCAAGCATCATAGTTATATTCTCCCAATTAATATTTATTAATCATTTAAAGCATCGTATAGATTTGCGACTTTATTCATATCATCTCTAAAATGATTAAATCCATTTACTTCAAAATCTTTTTCTAGAGGAATAACCATTAAATCATCAGAATATGATAAGCCAATTAATAATTGTCCTTCATTAAATGAGATTAATACATCATTTAATAAATTATCGCAATATAAGTCATTTAACGCTCTTACTACTCTAGTAGTGAATACCTTCTTTAAAGAATCATCTGAAGCATAAACACACCAATCGCTACTTAATTCAGGAATTTCAACTTTATTAACATCATCTAATTTATTAGGTTCTGCATCTCCACAACCTTTTAAATAGCATAAGATTCTACCTTCTTTTTTAATATCTAAAGGTAAAACAACTAATTTACCAACAAAACCAACTTTGTGAGTCTTTCTTACTTTCTTTTCACCAGTTTTGATTGATACATCACCTGTATAACCTTTAACACCATTTAATGTGAATCTAACGATGTTTCTTGATCCAATTTCAATGCAGTTATTAACATATTCTAATTTATCAACTACTTCTCTATCTAATTTTTCTTCAAATTTAATTGTGACATCTTTATATGTTGATTGATCATAAGCATAGGACTCTGTATATAAAGAATAAACATTTAAGTATTTCTTTACGCCTTCATCCATCTTCTTTCTTTGCCAACGAGTTAATGCAAAAACTAAGATGAAATATACTGCAATACCAAGTAATAACCATGTAATTGCATCTTGATAAATAAATCCAACAACTAATATTGCAATCATCGCGACAAATAAAACAATACCTAATACTTTATTGTATTTTAGTAATTTATCGTGTTCTAATTTGAATTCTTCTCTAGCTTTGTTAACATTAGCTTTTAATTCTTCATCAGTTCCTACTTCAATTTGATTTAATGAACCATTTTCATTTGGAACTACATCAAGAGTTGGTTCTTCAGTAGGTGTTTCTTCACCAACTGGTTCTATAGTCACTGTTTCAGAAGGTTCTACTTCTTCAACTTTAGGTTCTTCTATAATTTCAGGTGTTACTTCATCTACTTTTGTTTCTTCAACAGGGTTCTCTTCAATTGTTGGTTCTTCAACAGGCTTTTCTTCAACTACTGGTGTTTCTTCAACAATAGGTTGTTCAACATTTATATTTTCACTTGTAACAGTGGTTTCTACTTTTTTCTTTCTAGGCATATTAAAACTCCTTTTTTATTTATATTATTATACAATTTTCTTAGTTAAAACAAAAATAATATTGCATTTTTCATCAATATATTTTTAAATAGATTCATGGGAGCTTAATGAATTAGGCTGAGAGGACACTTCTTAGTGTCGACCACACTTGATCTAGGTAATGCTAGCGGAAGGAATTTTTTATTTTGCAATAATGTTCTTTTTTGGCATATCTGGTCAGAAAGGAACGTTTTTTATTTATGAAGAAAGAAAATAAATTCTTCACTACCAGAAATATTGGTGAAATAGCCATATTTACTGCGCTTGCCTTCGGACTAGATTTCTTACAAGGAGGCATCTTTAAGGGAGTATTCCCTAATGGAGGTAGCATTGGTATTGCCATGTTACCAATACTAGTTTTGGCATATCGCCGAGGCTTTTTATCCGCGTTAATATGTGGAATATTACTCGCATTCTTACAATGTTTTGGAGGAGTATACGCGATTAGTTCATCTTGGTATAATGTTTTATTCCAAATATTACTCGATTATATCCTTGCTTATCCAGTAGTCGCGATCGCAGGATTATTCTATAAGCCATTTAAAAATGCTGAATCTAAAAAAGACCAAACTAAGTATATTCTTATTGGTTCAATTCTCGGGGGACTTGCCAAATTCCTCACTCACTTCTTATCAGGATGTATATTCTGGGCGAATTATGATTTCGCGGGAGGCCCTGTCTTATATTCTATTGTATATAATGGTGCATACATGCTTCCTAATATCATTTTAAGTAGCTTAATCTTAGTTATTATGAACCTTAAAGCTCATAACATCTTTGTTGTTAAAGAAGTAAGTAAAAATAACAAAGAAGAAGGAGAATTAGCCCATGAATAAATATTTAGAATTAATTAAAAGAATTTTACTTTTAATCTTAGGTTCATTCTTAAGTGTCTTATTCTTAGTTTTCTACATTAAAAGTTATTCATTTTATCAAGATGAATACGGAACAGATATTTCATTTAATAACGATTATTTAGTTTTAACATTATTAGGTTTAATTATCTTAGTTTATGGAATTATATCTTTATATACATTCTTAAAGAATAAAGAAAATCATTATTTCAATATTTCCTCTTTATGTTTTACAGGACTTGGAGGATTTTATGGACTTGGTATTTTCTTTAAGCAAATTGCCAAAGGAAAAGAATACGCATCTAACGCACATTATTTATATTTAGGTATTATGCTAACTTTATTATTCTTCTATTTCGCAATTAACGTATATCAAGATTACAAATTAAAAGCTAATAAACAATAACTAAAGTACCTTGTTTTACTTCAATAAATGCCGTTTTATTGATAAATTCATTTGATACACCTAAAGGAAAAGAATTTGTTAAAGTAATATTGTTTACTTCATATTTCAAATTCTTAATAGTTACACCTTTAGAACAATCTAAACTAAAGATGGAGATATATCCATCTTTTTTATTTATCTCTAATGATGAATTAGTTAAATAAGTTATTCTTTGACCACTACCAAAAATAGTTATTTTTAAGCCCATAGAATGATATTTATATCCATCTTGAATAATCGCAATAGAATGATCAATTCTACCGCCTAAACAGCCATATATCTCTATTTCTTTATATCCTAGATTATAAGCTTCTTGTAAGGCTCTATTAGTATCGGTGATATCTTTAATAGGATCTAATTTTACTATTTTAATATCATTTGGAACATATCCTAAAGAATCAAAATCACCAACGCCTAAAGATATCTTATAATGATGTTTTAAAAGAAAGGATATTCCCCCGTCAACACCGATTATAAAATCATTATCATCATATTTAAATTCATCAATGATAGGACTTGCTCCTACAATAATACATTTATTCATAAAATACTTCCTATTAAAATAGAGTGGCAAACACCACTCTACTTCTTTTTCTTTTCTTTTTCTTCTGCGAGTTGTTTAAAAGTTGGAACTTTCTTTGCCCCATATCCTTTTGTACGAGGATTAAAATATTGTAAGAAAGGATTATATTTTGCTTTCTTCTTTTTAAT
>CAVFKD010000036.1:0-11810 GCA_963623095.1 bacterium
TTATTATTAGTGTCGGGAGATTATTCTTCCGATAACTTAGTAGATAAGGACTTAAATACTAGAGCAAGAAGAAAAGCTCTTCTGACTTAAAGTGAGGTCTTGAATTGAACGATATTATTACGTTAATTTTAATACTAATGATACTTTGTGAAATTAACAAAAAAGAGCATCACTCAAATAATGATTCTTTTTAGTTATCAAAGATTAACCAAAGTCCTTGTTTACAAATCTAGTTTTATAATATAGAAATAATTTTGTCAAAACTAAAAATTTTTAATTACAATAAGTGAATTAGAATATCAGATTTGATAAAATGTTTAAGAGGTTTAAATTTATGTTGGAACATTTAATTATTAAAAACTTTGCAATTATTCAAGATATCGAAATTGAATTTAATAAAGGCATGAATGTAATTTTAGGTGAAACTGGTGCAGGTAAATCTATTATTATCGATGCAATCAATTTATTAAGAGGAGAAAAATCTTCTTTTGATAAAATTAGAAATGGTGAAACAAAAGCTTTTATTGAAGGTACTTTTATTGTTTCTAATAAAACTAAAGATTTAATTAATTCTGAATATGAAGATTTAATTGAAGATGATAATACTTTAATTGTATCTAGAACCTTGGATATCAATAATAAATCAACATGTAAAGTAAATATGCATACTTTTCCTTTAAGTGGCTTAAGAACCTTAATGGAAAGCGTATTAGATATTCATTCTCAACATAAAGATAATTCTTATTTTGATGAAACAAAACAAATATCTTTACTAGATCAATATATTCTTAAATTAAAATCTAAAGATATTGATAAACTATTATATGTTAATAAAGAAAATATTATTAATAAATATAAATTAGAATACAAAGAGTATTTATCTTTGCTTAAAGAATATAAAACCTTAAAAGAAGATAAATTGTCTTCTGATGATATTGAATATCTTTCTTATCAAGTAGATGAACTAGAAAAGGCTAATATTCAAGAAAATGAAATTGAAGAGATTGATGAAGAACTAAGGGAATTAGAATCATTTGAAAAAATAGCCGATATATTCACCAAATTCAATGACGAGTACAATTATGCCTCATCTCATCTTTACGAGGCTAAACAAGCCTTAAATAAGCTAAATTCTGATAAATACGAAGAAAAGAAAGAGAAGTTTATCTCTAATTATTATGAATTAGAAGATTCATATAATGAATTAAATGATATTTTTTCTTCTTTGAGCAATGATATGTCTAGACTTGATTATCTTAAAGAAAGAAAATCATTATTAAATAAATTAAAAAGAAAATATGGTAATACCTCTAGTGAAATTCTTTCTAAGTTTGAAGAAATGAAAAAGGTATTAGAGTTACAAGGAGATTATGAATATAATCTTTCTAAGATGGAAGAAAATATTTCTTTAAAAGAAAATCAATTAAAATCTCAATGCGAATTATTAAATAAACTTAGAGATGAAGGTGGTAAATTGCTTATTAAAGAAGTCAATAAAGAGCTTTCTGATATCGGTTTAGAGAATGCTGAATTCGCTTTAAATAGTGTTATAAATGATGATTTTACTATAAATGGTAATCAAACTATTACCTTTATTTTAAAAGCTAATAAAGGTGGTAAATTCCTTTCTTTAAATAAAACTGCTTCATTAGGTGAAACAAGTAGAATTAATTTAGCTTTAAAGAATGTCTTTAATAAATTAGATCCAGTAGAAACTATTATCTTTGATGAAATAGATACAGGTATATCTGGTGAAATTGGAAATAAAGTTGGTATTAAAGTTCATGATATATCTAAATATTCTCAAGCATTAGTTATTTCTCATTTACCATCCATGGTAAGTTCTGGAGATTATCATTATTTTGTTTCTAAGAGTGTAAAAGATGATATTACTTCTTCTCATATAGAACAAATTGATGGTGATAGATTAATTAAAGAACTAGCCAAGATGATATCAGGAAATAAGGTAACTAATGAATCATTAGCCTTAGCTAAATCAATGTTAAATAAATAATTATAACTATCATTAAGCCTGAATTAAGGCTTTAATGGTAGTTTTTTAGTGTGAAAATATTGAAATATGTATACAAAATTTAGTATTATATTTCGGAATGTATACATAGTATACAAGGAAGGAGAACTATATGAAAAAATATACTTATCAATTATTAAGTTCTATTTTATGCTTAGTTGTAAGTTTGTTTTTAGTTGTATGTTCTACCCTTGCTTGGTTCACTATTAACGATACTGGTAGCGCATCTGGATTAGTAATGAGTGTCGCGGATGGCAATAATTTAATTAAAGAAATTACTTATTATGATTTAACAAGTGATACTAATTTTTCTTATTTCCAAATTGGTGATGTAAATACTACTGGCACAATGAATCCATATAATAACGGCACAACAACAGATGTTACTGTTACTAGTATTTTAATGAAAATAGAATTGAATAGTTCATCCAATGTTACTTCCTTAAAATTAGTTTCAACAGCGACAGAATATTTAGGTGAGTCATCAGGATTATATGATAAATATTTATCTGGAGATGATGCTGAATTAGATGATAAAGGTAACTGTACTCATGAATTTAGTTTATCTTCAATTATTGGTTTTAAACGTTGTTATTTAAATAGTGAAAATAAATTATATTCTGATTCAACTTGTTCAACTTTAATTACTGATTCAACAAATTCTTCTTTAGATTTATTTGTTGATACTTCTACATATAAATTAAAAAATCCTAATGAAATTTCTATTATAAGCACTGAAGAGGAAACTGAATTTATTTACTTATTTGTCTCTTATTCAGAAACATTAGTCGAACAAATTTATTCAATTAATCTATCTAATAGTTCAGGTTTAGGTGCTTATTATGGTGACCCTATTAAATATGTTAGTGATTTTTCATTAACTATTGATGGAAAGGCGGCTTAATTATGGTAAAGAAATTAATTTTATCTTTAGGTGCTTTAGCTATCTCAATTGTATTTATATTCTGTACTTGTTTTTCTTGGTTTGTTGATAATAACACTAAAAAGACAACAATTGATGGATCAACACCTACCGCTTATTATAAATCCGGAGATGGAAGTAAAGATAATCCTTATGTAATCGCAAAACCTATTCATTTATACAACTTTGCTTGGTTACAATATATGGGTACATATAATAAAACTGATAGTGATGGTAACCTCATTCAAACATATTTTAAAATTGAATCTGAAGATACTGATGATAATGGCAATTCCATCTTAGATATGAGCAATTCTAAATATTCTATATTACCTCCAATAGGTACTGAATCAAATCCATTTGTTGGTAATTTTGATGGTAATAATACTATTATTACAGGTTTAACTACTGCGTCTAATGGCTTTAGTACTATGCCTGCATCAGTTAAATCTTATAGCGAACCTCATATTTTAGGCTTCTTTGGTTATGTTGGAGAAACATCATCTGAAATTACAGGTTATGATACTTCAATAAATACTATTTCTAATTTATATATTGATGATTATGCAGTAAAGAATACTTCTAACTCAGTTAATGTTTTAGTAGGTTTACTCGCAGGTTATGCGAACGCTCAAATAAATAATAGTGGTGTCTTAACTGCGCAATTTGATTTAGTAAGTGGTACTACTAAATATTCTACCTACGACAAAATCTCTAAATATGCTTTAGTTGGTGATTATAATAAAGATAATTTTAATTGGAATCCAACTTCTGAAAGTGGAGGATCAGGAACTGATTATGGAACAAGTACTGATCTTCGAGACCTTTATGTGAAATTGCAATCGACTGACATCAAAGAGACAATTGGAAAGACTACTGCTGTTCCATTTCATTTTGATAGCTCCTCTACTTTGATTGAAGGTGCAGGAAGTAAGTCAATCACAAGCAGTGGAAAAGGCCTCACTGTAAGTTATGCTTCATCATTACCTGTTTCATCTACTGGTACAAATATTGGTTATTATTCTGGTGGAGAAATAAAATTGTATGAGGATTATTTTAATAGTTCATCTACATCTAAAGTTGTCAATTTTGATAATATGAAAACTGCAGGAAATTCGCAAATTTTAGTAGATGATGATACAGATCATATTAATAAAATTAAAGCATATTTAAAAGAAAAAGTCTCTGATACTCATTACAGAGGTGATACAGCAATGGTGTTATCAGGTACATATTTTGGTGATGGAGCTACAAAAACAGCTTTCCCAAGTAGTAATAACCATTATCTTTTTGTCAAAGATGCAAAAGTTGGAAATTGGAGCGGGGATTTATTTATTCCTGCTAGAGGTATCTGGGTAGCGCCTACTAAGCCTGGACGCTTTGAATTTGTAGCTATAAACACAAAAAATGATGGATCCCTTACTAACGCTAGTATATCAATTTTTCGTTTAAAAAGAAGTAAAGCAAAGGATTATTCTACTGGTTTTTCTAATACCACATATATGCAACAAAATGATTTTACAAACGATATGGCTGGTTGTACTATATATGGTGGAACTAATGCATATGTCCCTTATTATTATGGTGTAGATGTTAGCCAAGAGGATATCGATAACGGTTATGAATTTTTTATTACAAAATATAACTCTTCTGTTTCTACTGCAATTCCTTATATTGTTTATATTGATATAGGTACAACAGGAGAATCTACCACACCGGATCCTGATACTAATGATAGTGAAATTGACTTTGTTTATTTTAAAAAAGATTCTTCATCTGGAGAACAAAAAGATATTTTAGAGCCAATCAAAACTAAAAATACTGATGGTACTTATTCTACTAATGGTAATTATAAATACTCAGATGCATATTTCAGCGTAGATGGTACTTCTACTGCAGCATTTAAAGTTCAATTTAAGAGAACCTTAGCTAGTGGTGCAACTGAAACTATTACTTTATATTATTACTTTACACCTAGTGTAGCTATTACTGTTACTCCTAATAAGAGTGATGTAGCTACTTCTTCATCTACTGAATTAATCGGAGGTAATTAATACTTAGCTTATAGATTTAACAGTCTATAAGCTTTTTATTTACTTTACATAATTGTAATAAAATAGATATTTTGTTATTATATTTTTTGAGGTGATAAGAATGGCAAAAGTAATTATGCATATAGACTTAAATGCTTTTTTTGCTACTGCAGAAACTATAAAAGATCCTTCATTAGAAGGTAAACCTTTAGTTGTCGCAGGTACATCTAGAAGAGGAATTGTTTCTACTGCATCTTATGAAGCAAGAGCTTATGGTATTCATTCCGCTATGCCTACTTATCAAGCTAGACAGTTATGTTCTGATTTAGTTATTCTTCCAGGAGATTATGAATATTATCAAAAATTATCTAATCAATTCTTTGAATATATCAGGAGTTATTCTCCTATTGTTGAACCTGCATCTATTGATGAAGGATATGTAGATATAACTGAACAAATATCTAAAGTAAATGATCCTATGAAGTATTTAAAAGATATACAAAATGGATTATATGAAAAAACTAAATTAAAATGTTCTATTGGTATAGGACCAACTAAGTTTTTAGCTAAGATGGCTTCTGATATGAAAAAACCTATGGGTATAACTATTATTAGAAGAAAAGATATTCAAAAGATATTATGGCCTTTACCAATAAAAGATATGTATGGAATAGGTAAAAAGACTTATCCTCGATTAGAAGCTTTAGGTATTTATAAAATAGGTGATTTTGCCACTAGTGAATCATTAGAAGTAAAAAGATTATTAGGTAAAAGTTATGATACTTATAAAGCTTGGGCTAATGGTTATGGTAGTGATGAAGTTATTACAGAACCAAGTGATCCTAAATCAATCGGGAATTCTAGAACATTTCTTTATGATACTAATGATTATGATGAAATAAGAGAAATGATTTTTATGTTATCTAAAGAAGTATCTTTAAGAGCCAAAGAAGAAAATAAAATAGGTACTACTATTACATGTGTTGTTAAAGATACAGATTTTAAAAATAATTCTAGAAGTATTACTTTAAAAGATGCATCTAATGAATTTGATGTTATCTTTAATACTTGTTTAAGTTTATATGAAAAGAACTTTTTAGATCTTGATATAAGACTTGTTGGAGTTACTTTATCTAACTTAAAAGAGAAGAAAGATGTCTATGTTCAAATGGATTTATTTTCTATGAAACAAGAACAAGAAAAGCATAAAACAAGATTATTAATTAATTCATTTAATAGATGTTTTGATAAAGATGTATTTATGATGTGTAGTGATATAACTAGCAAGGAGAAGAAATAATATATGGATATAAGTGACGCTAAAAGTTTATTTCTTCAATATATCATCGTAGAGAAGGGTTTATCGAAAGCTACGATAAATTGCTATAACGAAGATTTAAAGTCGTTCTTTCGCTTTAAAAAAGCCAAAAAAGTAGAAGAATTAGATTATAAAGATATTGATAATTACATTATCTTTCTTTCTGATGATGATAAAGCACCTAAAACTATTATAAGAAGAGCGACAACTATTCGTAGTTTCTTTAACTTCTTACAAAAAGAAAACTATATGTCTCATGAATCTACATTGGTAGAAATGCCTAAACTTGGTCATTCTTTACCACATGTATTATCATCTGAAGAAATAGAGGCTTTATTTAACGCTCCTAACATGGAGAAAAAAGAAGGTATTCGCGATAGAGCGATGTTAGAAGTAATGTATGCTTCTGGACTTAGAGTAAGTGAATTATTATCTTTAAAATTATCGCAGTATTCTTCATCTTTAAATTGTTTAAAAATATATGGTAAAGGTAACAAAGAAAGAATGGTACCAATTGGTGATTATGCATTAGATTATTTAAATAAATATTTGACTGAAGTTAGAGAATTTAATGTTGGTCATAGAAGTGATTTTGTTTTCTTAAATAAAGCAGGTAAACCAATTACTAGGCAATATTTCTGGCAACAAATAAAAAAATATGGAGAAGAGGCAGGAATTAAACAAAGTATTTCACCACATACTTTAAGACATAGCTTCGCGACTCATTTACTTGAAAATGGCGCGGATTTAAGAATGGTACAAGATATGTTAGGTCATTCTAAGATATCAACAACTCAAATATATACTCATGTTTCAAGTAAACGTATATTATCAATTTACGATCAAGTTATGAATAAAGAAGATGATGAATAACTATAGATCAAGTTTCCAAAAATAAAAAACATTAGCATAAACTAACTTTATATGCTAGAATAAAGAATGCAAAGGAGATAAATAATTTTATGAAAAAATATAAAAGAGTATTCTTAATCGTTTGTGACTCATTAGGAATTGGAGAAATGCCTGATGCGGAACGTTTTGGCGATAAAGGAACAAATACCTGGGTTCACATCTCAGAACGCTGTAACGGCTTAAAAATCCCTAATTTGAACGCTTTAGGCATTCATGATTTAGGTGATATTAAAGGTACTACAAAAGTAGAACATCCTAATTCTTATGTTTGTAAAGCTCGTGAAGCAAGTAATGGTAAAGATACTATGACTGGACACTGGGAAATGATGGGTATTTATACTACTAAACCATTTAAAACATTTACAGATACAGGATTCCCAAAAGAATTAATTGATGAATTAGAACAAAGATGTAATCGTCACATCGTTGGCAATTGCGCAGCTTCTGGAACAGAGATTATTAAACAATATGGTGAACATCAACTTAAAACTGGTGATTTAATTGTTTATACTTCCGCGGATTCAGTTTTACAAATCGCTGCGAATGAAGAAATCATTCCAGTTCCTGAATTATATAAATATTGTGAAATCGCTCGTGAAATCACTTTAAGACCTGAATATTTATTAGGTAGAGTTATCGCTCGTCCTTATGTTGGTACAAATAAAGATAACTTCAAACGTACACCAAATAGACATGACTATGCTTTATCTCCAACAGGTAGAACATATATGGATATATTAAAAGACCATGGTTATGAAGTATCATGTATTGGTAAGATTTATGATATTTTCAATGGTCAAGGTGCAACTCGTACTCAAAAAACAACATCTAACCATGATGGTATGATTAAAACGATGGAAGAAGCGAAAAGAGACTTTGAAGGTTTCTGCTTTGTTAACTTAGTTGAATTCGATAGTGAATATGGTCATAGAAGAAACCCAGAAGGTTATGGAAAGTGCATTGAAGAATTCGATGAACAATTAGGCGAACTCTTACCATTATTACATGATGATGACTTACTCATCATTACCGCGGATCATGGTAATGACCCTACTTGGACTGGAACTGATCATACAAGAGAAAAAGTACCAAATGTCTTCTATTCAAAATCTATTAAAGATGGTAAGTGCTTAGAAGAAAGAACATCATTCGCAGATTTAGGTAAAACAATCATTGATAACTTCAATTTAACAAAAGAAGACCAAATTGGTGAAACTATCAATGAATTACTAAAATAGTACTAATTTATTACTAAACACACTCATATTAGTAATTATCCACATTAGATGTGGAAATATACACTTATATTAGTAAAATCATATAATTAGTAGTTATTTAGTAGATTATTAGTAAATAATTATAAAATATAGTCGTAGTTTAATTGTGGATAACTTTTAGCTACGACTTTTATTATTAAATGATTATTTCTGATTTTAACTTATTTGTATAGTTATTCAATTAATTTTACTTTACATAATAGTAATTATGCGAAGTAATGTAATATTTTGAAAAATAATGTCGTTATAATGACACAATCTTATTTTTTACTATATATTAATATATAGTAAGAGCGATTTTTCTTCATTTTGAGAACGATTTTTCTTAAAAGATTATCAAATATTCAACTTCGATATATTTAATTTAGAAGCTGAAAAGATCATCAGAATTTAGATTCCAACAAAAAAGTAGATATTTACTATATTACTACTAAATATCTACTAATTATTTACTTTTAGATGATTTTTAAATTCTCTACCCTATTTTTACTAAATAAGTTGTAATAAGACTTTCGCAGAGTTAGTTGAAGTTTCACTTGCGTTAGCTTCATGTTCTTCAATATTGTTATTATCTCTAGTAACAATGTCAGAGATTGATCTAATCGCGATAAATGGAATCTTATATAAGTAACATACTTGACCTACCGCGCCTGATTCCATTTCGCAAGCTAAGATATGGTCTTTTAATAATACTAAGTTACTTTTTAAATATTTCGCTCTATTCATGAAAATATCTCCGGATAGAACAATACCTTCTTTAATTGATAAATCATTTTCTTTTAAATGTGATTTAACATAATCCATATCGCAATCAAAGTATTGAGGACATCCACACATTTGACCTAACTTATAATCAAAGTCAGTGACATCAACATCGTAATATCCAACCTTAGTCGCAATAATAACATCTTTAGTTGTTAAATCTTTATCAATGCCTCCAGAAGTACCGATATTAAAAATTCTTTCAATATCTAAACTCTCTATCATCTTAGTTAAGTATACTGCAGTATGAACTTTACCTATTTTACCTAAGCCAGCATAATATACTTTATTGTTTCTAACAAAGCGATATAATGTTTCACCTTTGATACTTATTTCTTCGTATTGAGCGATTTCTTTTAATAAAGCATTAAGTTCTACTTCCATCGCTGCGACAATTAAACTAATTTTTTCCATAATTATCTTTTTGTAGCCTTAGTTAATAAATCTTCTAAATTAACTCTTGCTCTTTCTTCTGATGTAAATAAGTGAACAATGATGCCGTTGCAATCAATTAAGACCCATTTAGAATCATTTGTTAAACCTTCAACATGGTTTACTTCATGATTTACTAAATGTAAATTCTTTTCGATTTCATCGATAACTGCATTCGCGAGTTTGATATTTGAAACAGTCGCGATAACAACATGATCATAGAATGGATTTCTACCTGTTACATCAAAAGTAGCAATGTCTTCACCTTTCTTTTCATCAATTGCTTTTGTAATAATTTCTAATAATTCTAATTCCATTTTATTTTTAATCCTTTCTTAAATATGAATTGATACAAGATGTGGTTAAAGGATTATCGTAGCTAATATTATTTTCTTGGAAATAAATAATATTCTCTTTTAATACTTCTTTAAAACCTTCATCGATATTGTCGTAACATTTATTAATTAATGAAGTTGAGTCATAACCTCTAGTTGGTTCAATCTTATCCGCGGCATATAATATTTTGGAAAGTTTTGACATGTTGCTTGAACCTGTCGCATGACAAATAATTGCATCAAGTATTTCACTATTTAATATATGAAATTCTTTTTCAACAATATCCGCGCCTAAAAACTGATGATAAAGGGCTTTAGGGATTGATTTATAGATTGAAGGATAATTTACCTTCATAAACTCTTCTTGCTCTTCTATTGGCTTTTGTTTGGCAATATCGTGCAATAATCCTGCCGTATAAGCAACAATTGGATCAACATTATTTCTTAATGCGATTTGATAACATACATTGGCCACGCTTATAGAATGAGATAGACGATGATCTTTAATATATGTTTGTATCTTTTCAAAATAATATAATTTATGTTCTTCAATGTAATTTAAGACGCTTAAAGGACAATCTGCATATTGTAAAGATCTAACATTTGTCGAACTTGCATTAGATAAATTTACATTAAAAACTTGAACATGATATTTATTAATATTGTCAGTATTTAATGAATAATTAGGTCTCGCAAATGAGATGAAATGTACCATTTTTGATAGTTCATCTATCTTATACCATAAGTTAAGCTTTTCTAATTGGTCAAAACCGATTAAGAAATATAATTCTTCATTTCTTTGCTTCTTAAATGCTTTAATTGAATCATATGTATAATTGACTTCTTGTTTAGAATTTAATTCAAGGGTTGATATTTCAAATCCGTCATAATCTTTAATTGCTTCTTTAAGCATGTTTAATCGGTCAAGGTCGCTAGTTTTGGTCTTTTTCCATCTAGCTTGCTTAGCGAGTAAAAACACTACTCTATCAGCCTTAAATTCTTCTTTTGCTTTTGAAGCAATTAACAAATGACCATTATGTATTGGATCAAATGATCCTCCAAATATGATGGTTTTCATATTAATTTGGAAGATGGATTTTTCCATCTTTTAAATTTTTTCTAAATAAGACAATTACTGAACCGATAATTTGAATAACTTCGCAATGTAATTTTTCTTCTAATTCACTCGCGAGAGCTTTTTTATCATCAGAAACAGATTTTTGAACTTGTACTTTAATTAATTCATGCGCGGTTAATGCTTTATCTAATAAATCGATATTAGTATCATTGATTTCATTTTTACCGATTTGGTATTTGCTAGTTAAAGTATTCGCAAGTCCTTTTAAATATTTAATTTGTTTGTTATTTAACATAATTACCTCCTAAATATATGCGTCTCTAATTAAGACATTTACTTTTTGTGGTACTTGGATCGATACTTTTTGTCCTTTGCCAAATACGCTTATAAATCCAACCCCGACAATAACTATATCAACCTTTTTATTTGGTAATACAAAGTTGAATGTGACTAGATTTTCTACACCCATAACTGCATTAGTAATAGGTTTAATTTGATTTTGTTTTATTAAAGAATTAAATTTCTCATTAGAAACATTTTCTTTAGTTCTATGCAAATCTATTTGTTCAGAAAAATAACAAGTATAACCTGATTTTTCTCCTTCTAAAATATTAACTTTACCTAGACCTCCAATTAAAATTGATTGACCTTTATTTAATTGGAATGTGATAGGTTTAATTTCATTTCTAGGAATCATATACTTTAAGGT
>CAVFKD010000037.1:0-11367 GCA_963623095.1 bacterium
CTTTATTAAATTTCTATTTTTTTAAATATTGACAAGAATTTAAAAAATGATATATTGAATTTAGGTGATAAATATGGAAAAAGAAAAAAATAAAAAAGAAGAACCATCATTATTTGATTTAATTTTCGGTATTAATTCTTCAAATGAAGATAATTCATATTCAAGAAAAAGTGATGATAAATTAGATATCTATGATTGGGATAATCCTGATAATTGCTCTGAAAGAGAATATGATGATGACGATGATTATGATGATTTTGATTCATTTTAATATGAGGTAAAAATATGTTAGATTGTATTAAAAATAGATATTCTCCTAGAAGTTATCTAGATAAGGATGTAGAACAAGAAAAAATAGAAGAAATAATTAATGCTGGATTAAAAGCTCCTTCAGGAAAAAATGCCCAAGAAGGAATAATTATTTGTATCACTAATAAAGAAGTTAGAAATAAACTCGCTAAATTAAATGCTTCAATCGCCGGAATGCCTGAAGATATAGATCCTTTCTATGGAGCACCAGTAGTTTTATTAGTCGCTCATAAGATAAGTCCAATTTCAGATTTAAATGGCGCGGCAATGATTGAAAATATGTTACTTGAAGCTCAAAATCAAGGTCTTAATGCAAGATGGATTAATCGAGGTAAGAAAGAACTTGAAACTGCTGAAGGTAAACAAATTTTAAAAATGGTTAACTTAAACCCTGATGAATATGTTGGAGTTGACCATGTAATAGTTGGCTATTCTATCGAAGAACCATCTATTAAAGAAGTAAAACCAAATAGAGTATTTTACATAAAATAATAATTTTTAAATAATATTTATATGTCCCATTTTTGGGACATTATTTATTTTATTCTATAGATGTTCAAGGAGGAACATTTATGGAAAGAATTCAATGTGCATTAATTATTAAGGATAATAAGGTATTATGTTTAAAAGGAGATTCTTCTTTGATGATTCCTTTTAAGAAAGTTAATTCATTTAATAGAAGCTTAGATGGAAAATCATTTATTAAATTATTAAAAAGAAAATATTCTTTAAATATATCTTTAGTTACCAAATTATTTTCTTTAAAAGATGATAATAAAATCTATGATTTATTTATCTACCAATACGTTGATGGATATTTATCTAACGATGCATATTTCTTATCATTAAATGAATTAAAAGAAATTAATTTCAATCATGAATTATCATTTATTTATTCATTTTTAATTAATTTATTAACTAAAAATCATTATGTTATCGCAAAACAGAAGAATGAATATGCTTCTTCTTATAATAAAAGCTTTTTAGTTGATATGTTTGATGATGTTGATATTATCTTCGATGAAGATATTTCTTATTTAGATTTCTTATTAAAGAAAGATAATTATATTAAAGATGATTTATCGATAAAATACTTTAAAAATGGTTTATTAGATACTTCTTGTACTTGTATAGCATACTAAATATAAACTATATAGAAAGTAAAAGGTTATTGATTTTATATTTTTCAGAAAAAGATTATAATATTAATAACAAATGAGGGCATTAAATGAGAAAATTTTTAACATTAGATGAACAAATTAATTCTTTAGAAACGGAAGTTTCAAACCTTTTAAATCAAATCGAATATTCAAGAAGCAGAAGACCTTTAGAAGTCACATCATTATGTAATAAGCTAACAACTTTAAATGCTTCTTTGAATAACTTAAAGAAACAAAAAAACGATAATGAATCAATTAAAGATCGTCTAGACGATATTACAAATATGGATTTACCTCTTGATTGGGAAAACGCTTTTGGTAACGATGAAAGAACTAATGGAGTAAGGGTAGATTCTTCCGCGGATGGTTTAATCTTGTCTTTAAACGACTTAGGATGTGTCGATATTGAATATATTGCCCAAGTTACTGGTAAAGATTTAAAATCTGTCATCATGGATTTAAAAGGTTCTATTTATCAAAATCCTTTAAAATGGGAAGAATGTTTCTATAAAGGATATGAAACTCAAGAAGAATATCTATCCGGGAATATCTTAGTTAAATTAAAACAAGCTGAAGACGCTAATAATACTTACGATGGTTATTTTAAAGAAAACGTTGAAGCTTTAAAAAGAGTTCTTCCTCGTGAAGCAAGAGTAAGTGATATTTATGTAACAATTGGTTCTCCTTTTATTCCTAGTTATGTCATTGATGATTTTATTGTTGCCTTACTTGGTAGAAATAAAATCAGTTATTTTAGTTCGTATTTAGATGATTCTGATGATAGCAAAATTATTCATAATGAAAAAACAGGTAAATGGATTATTCCTAAGAAGTTAAAAGCAAATTATCGCAATAATTTACTATCTTATAATGTTTATGGTATTAAAGAAATGACCGCGATAGAGATAATTGAGCATTTATTAAACATGACTCCAATTGAAGTAAGAAAGAAAGTCGATGATCCATATAATAAAAAGGGTTATCGTTACGAAATTGATACTGATAAAACTTTAATCGCGAATGAAAGAAAAGATAGAATTATTAAGCATTTCCAAGAATGGGTCTGGAAAGATGAAAGACGTAAAAAAGATATTGTTGAAGCTTATCAATATAATTATGGTTGTGTTAGAACTCGTCATTATAATGGTGATTTCTTAACTTTCCCTAATATAAATAAAGAAGTAAATTTAAGAGAATATCAAAGAAGTGCGATTGCAAGAATTATATTCTCGAAAAATACATTACTAGCTCACGATGTTGGTACAGGTAAAACATATGTTATGGTCAGCGCAGGTATGGAACTAAAACGTATGGGACTAAGTAAAAAGAATATGTATGTTGTCCCAAATAATATAGTTTCTCAATGGGCTGAAGCTTTTTCATATCTTTATCCAAATTCTTCTGTCTTTACTATAACTCCATCAATTTTTACTCCTAAAGAAAGACAAACTACATTAGAAATTATTAGAGATAATGATTTCGATGCAATTATCATTCCTTATTCTTGTTTTAAAATGATTCCAATTGAATATGAATGCAAGATTAAAGAAGATGATGAAGTAGATGGTACTTTTAAAAGAGGCAAGAAAAATGAAGTAGTTAAAGAACCTATTAAAGGTATCAAGTTCGAAGATTTAGGTATTACACGTTTATTCGTTGATGAAGCACATAATTTTAAGAATTTACCTTTCTATGTTGTAAATTCTTCCGCACAATGTTTAGACATGTTAAATAAAGTTCGTTATGTTCAAAAGGAAAATAACGGAGGTGGAGTTGTATTTGCCACCGGTACTCCAATTACCAATTCCATCGCAGATTGTTATACAATGCAATATTATTTACAAAATGGTGAAATGTCTTTAATTGATATTAAAAGTTTCTCCAACTGGATTGCGATGTTCGCCGAAGTTAAAACCGAATTCGAAATTGGCGTAGATACATCTTCATATGTATTAAGAAGCCGTTATTCTAAATTCCATAACTTAACAGAACTTACAACTTTATTATCTTTAATCGCTGATTTCCATTCTTCCGAAGTAAGTGATGGAATTCCAGTATGCAAAGGTAGAACCGATGTCGTAGTTCCTAAAAATGACGATTTAAAAGAATATTTAATTAAAATTTCTAAACGCGCGGATAACATTAAAAATCATGTAGTCAAAGCAAAAGAAGATAACTATCTTAAAATTACTACCGATGGAAGAAAAGCTGCATTAGATGTTCGATTAGTCGATGATAAAGCTATATTCCGTTATGATTCAAAAGTTAATGCTTGTTCTGACAAGGTTATAGAAATATATCTAAAATATAATAAAGATAAACTCGCTCAACTAATATTCTGCGATACTTCTACTCCTAAACATGGTTTTAATATTTATGATGAATTAAAACTATTATTAATTTCTAAAGGAATGAAGGAAAGTGAAATTGCCTTTGTTCATGATGCAACAACAGATAAAGAACTTTCCAAACTCTTTGAAAAAGTAAGAAAGGGTGAAGTTAGAGTATTAATTGGCTCAACTCCTAAACTTGGAATTGGTGTTAACGTCCAAGATAAATTAATTGCTTTACATCATATTGATGTCCCTTGGAGACCATCTGATATGACTCAAAGAGAAGGTCGATTAATCCGTTATGGTAACTTGAATAAAGAAGTATTTATTTATCGTTATATAACAGAAGGTAGTTTCGATGCTTATTCTTGGCAAATTCTAGAAACTAAACAAAACTTTATTGTTAATTTATTAAAAGGTTCTTTAGTTGAACATACTTCAAGTGATATTGAATCAACTGTCTTAGATTACGCAGAAGTTAAAGCTCTAGCGATTGGTAATCCTTTAATTAAACAAAGAGTTGAATTAAATAATGAATTATCAAGAACTTTATTATTACAAAAGAAACTTGTTTCCGATCGTCAAGATTTATCTCAACAAGCTTTAGAACTTCCAGGAAAGATTGTCAAAGCTGGTGAAGCTTATGAAAAAGCTATTCAAGATTTAGATGAATATAAAAAGTGGAGTGAATTAAATAAAGTTGATAACGTATCTGAAAGTAGTTCACGTAAGGCTTTAAGAGAAGGTTTAGTTATTAAATTAAGAGAATATGTTCTTGAAAAAGAAGAGAAAGTTTATGGTACTTATCGTAACTTTGACATTATTCTTCCAAGTAATTTAACATCATCCCACCCATATATTTATTTAAAGAGAAATGGTAAATATCGAATTGAACTTGGCGCGGATTCGGTAGGTAATTTTGTTAGAATCGATAACTTTATTGATAAATTTGATCAAAAAGTTGAAGAATATAAACAAAATCTAGAATCATTAAGACAAAAGCTTTGCGATATTAACGATACTTTAAATAATAAAGTTGATTATCAATCTAAGATTGATGATTTAGTTAAACAAATTAAAGTAATCGATGAAAAGATTGGTTACGAAGAAAAATAGAAAGGTAGTACTATGGAACAAATTAAAATTACAACTATTCCAAATATGAATGTAAATGCGGTAATTGATAAATTATCGTTCGCATATTCAAAAATTATTAACGCAAATTTGCCTCTTAAAACTATGCCTTCGGTTATGTTATGGGGCGCACCTGGAGTTGGTAAATCTGATGCAGTTAGACAAATTGCTTCCAAAATTGGTGATTTAACTTCTAAAAAGGTTGTTATTACTGATGTTAGATTATTATTATTTAACCCAGTTGATTTAAGAGGTATTCCAACCGCGAACGCAGATAAAACTCTCGCGGTTTGGTTAAAACCTAAAATCTTCCAAATGGATGATTCTTCTGACACTATTAATATTTTATTCTTAGATGAAATATCTGCCGCGCCAGTATCTGTTCAAGCTTCCGCATATCAAATTACTTTAGATAGACAAGTCGGAGAACACAAACTTCCTGAAAATTGTATTGTTATTGCCGCGGGTAATAGAGTAAGTGATAAATCAGTCGCTTATAAAATGCCTAAAGCATTGGCAAATAGATTACTACATATCGATGTTGAAGGTGATTTTAAATCTTGGAAACAATGGGCTATTAAACATGGTATTAATGAAAAGATTATTGGCTTTTTATCATTTAATGAATCAATGTTAATGCAATTTAATTCTTCAAGTGATGATTTAGCTTTCCCTACACCTAGATCTTGGGAAATGGCTTCTAATATCTTAAATTACGTCACTGATGATGTTAAACAAGCTAGAGATTTAATTTCCGGATTAATTGGTAAAGGGGCAACAGCTGAATTTTTAACTTGGACTAGAATCTATAAAGATTTACCGGATGTTAATTTAATATTCGAAGGACAAAACGTTAAAGTTCCTACTTCAGTTGACGCACTTTATGCAATTTCTTCATCGATTATTGCTCACGCTAGAACAATCAAGAATGATATGGTTAAAATTGAAAACGCAATTAATTATATTTCCAAATTACCTCCAGATTTCTCGATAGTTGCGATGAAAGATTTAATGTATATTGAAGATGATTATAAGTTAAAATTAATGAAAATCCCTTCATTTATTCAATTTATGAAAACTAGAGGTGCATTAATTAATGAATTTAACTAGTGAACAAATTAAAAATTATTCTAAAAGAATCTTATCCGCGAGAACCCATATTTTATTAAATAATGGGTTCTTTGGAATTCTTTTAATGCATTTAAAATTTGGATTAGAAGAAGGTATTAACACCGCGGCAACCGATGGAATGAAGATAGTCTTTGATCCTAAATTCTTAGATGGTATAACAGATAAAGAATTAGAATTTATCTTAATGCATGAATTAATGCACGTTGTTTTAAAACATCCTTTTAGATTAAATGATGATGATTTATCTAATATTGCTTGTGATATAGTTGTTAATTCAACAATTAAACACGCGATGGGAGATAATGATGATTGTATCAGTGTTAAAAACTTCGGGGGAATTTCTATGCATTTAACTCCAGAAGGTCAAGAAGGGTATTTATATTCTGTCGAAGAAATATATAAAATGTTATATATCGCGATTAAGAAAGATGGATATGATTCTGTAATGAATAAAATTTTTGGTAATGAAGGTGATTCTTCAAAAGACAAAAATAAGAATGAAGATAAAACTGTCGATTCTCATGAAAAATGGGGAAGTGTTGGAAAAGATGTATCAGATGATTGGGATAAAAGAATTGTTGATACATGTAATGTTTTAAAAAGACAAGGACAATCGGCTTCAATCCCTAAAATAATTGAAATATTATATGATGAATTAACATCTCCTCAGCTAGATTGGAGAATGTTATTAAATGATTTCATCTCGGAAGAAATTAATGATTATTCATTTACTCCTCCAGATAGAAGATATCAAGATTCAGGTTTCTTTTTACCGGATTTTAATGATGTTGATGCAAGCGTTAAGGAACTTTTATTCATGGTCGATACATCAGGATCAATGTCTATTACCGAAATTAGCGAAGTCTATAATGAAATTAAAGGGGCAATTGATCAATTTAATGGTAAATTAGAAGGCTATTTAGGATTCTTTGATTCGGTAGTTGTTCCACCAGTTAAATTTTCTAATATCGATGAATTAAAAGTAATTAAACCTCGCGGGGGAGGAGGAACTTCCTTTTATGCAGTTTTTGAATATATTGAAGAACATCAAGAAGATTTTCCTTCATTGCAATGCATTATTATTTTAACTGATGGTCATTCTAATTATCCAAAAGAAGAAATCGCTCATGGAATACCAGTATTATGGATAATTAATAATGAAAAGATGACTCCTCCTTTTGGTAAAGTGGCAAGAATCAAAAGTAAATCATAATAAAGGGCATATTTAAATTATGTCCTTTTTTTGTCTCTTAAATGGTGTATAATAAACATATATTAAGGAGAAGTTATCTATGCTTGATAAAAAACTTTCAATTTTATGTATATTAAATGTCTTAAAAGAATATTCTGATGAAAATCATCCTTTATTAATCAAAGATATTATTGATAAAGTAAAACAAGTTTATGATTTAGAACTAGAAAGAAAGTCAGTCGCATCTAATATTAATATGCTAGAAGATTTTGGTTATGATATTATTAGACTTCCAAGAAATGGTGTTTATTTAGGCGCAAGAGATTTTGATCCAAGTGAAGTTTCTTATATTGTTGATGCTTTATTTTCATCTAGATCAATTAACGGAAAAGAAGTTAGAACTTTGGCTTCTCAACTAGCTTCAAGTTTATCCATATATCAACGAAAGAAATATAAATATGTTTATAAAGCGGAAAATTTATCGCGTGCGAGCAATAATGATCTATTCTATAACATTTCTTTAATTGAAGAAGCAATTGAAAGAAATAAGAAAGTTTTATTCAAATATAAAGCTAAATATGCACCTAAAGATAAGAAAATTAGATTCCAAAAGATTAATCCATATTTCTTATTTAACAATAATGGTCAATATTATTTAATCTGTAATTATGACTATTATGATACTTTATTAAGCTATAATCTTAACCATATTAGTGAATTATCTATTATTGAAGATGAAGAGATTAAACCAGTTACTTCCTTAAAAGGATATGAAAATGGTTTAGATGTATCAAAATATGCGAAAGAACATATTTATGCTTTCAATGGTAAAACCACTGATGTCACTTTAAAAATTAAAGATGAAAAATCTAAATATTACGTTGAAGAATATTTAGGAAGTGATGTTAATTTCTATGAAGAAGATGGTGAAATATATACTCGTATTAAAGTGGATGATAAATCATTAGTTTATTGGGCTTTACAATATTCAGAATATGTTGAAGTAATTAAACCTAAAGAAACTAGAGATGAAATTAAAGCTCTTATTCTTCAAGCAAGTGAAAAATATAAAGATTAATTTATAAGTACTAATTATGAATAATAGTTAGTACTTTTTTTGCATTCAAATGTGACTTATAATACACATTTAAAATTATTCTGTTATACTGTTTATATCGAGGTAAGCTTATGAAAGATAATTTTAAATATGTATTAGATAATTACTTAAATAGTGATTCATTTGGTAGTAACACACCTATTTATCAAACTATATGTTATTCATTAAGAGATGAAATTCAAAATCTCGTAGGTGATTCTTATTTAGTTAAAGGATCTATGGGACAAGGTCAAAAGGCTGAATGTCCATGGATTTCTATTTTAAATAGAGATATTACTTGTTCAACAACTAAAGGGATATATGTTGTTTATATTTTTAAAAAAGATATGTCAGGATTTTATTTATGTTTAGAACAAGGTATAACTAATTTTGAAAATCTTTATAAGAAGAAAAAATATGAATATGTTGCCAAAGTTGGCGATTATTTTAAAAAAGAAATCGATGATAATTATTTTTCTAAACAAGAAATAAATCTAGGTATCAATAATAAATCTTCTTTAGCTTATGGTTATCAAAAAGCGAGCGTTATTTCTAAATATTATCAAAAAGATAATTATTCTGAAGAAGAATTAAAATCTGATTTAGAAAGATTATTAAAAATATATGATGAAATCGCTAAATTATTTGTAAATAGAAATTATGAAACATTGATTAAAAATATTATTAATGATGGAGATGATCCTTTAGAAATAAAAGGAGAAGAAGCTCTTGATTTAATTAAAACTTATATTGAAGAAGATTCTTCTAATACGATTAAAGCAACTAAGACCCTTACACAACAAATTCCTTTTATTGATAAAACTCATAAATATAAAGCAATTTTAAGCCCTATAAAAGCTGGAAAAATTGATTATGTTAAAATGACTTATAATAACATGAAAATCGGTCTAGAAGGAGAAGGATTGGCTTTAGAATATGAAATGCAAAGATTAAGAAATCTAGGAAGAGAGGATTTAGTAAACAAAATCAAATGGTTATCTAAAGAATCTGATTCTTATGGTTATGATATTTTATCTTATGATATAGATAAAAATGGTAAAGTGCATGAACTTTATATCGAAGTAAAAACATGTTCATCTAAATATGATACTTCTTTTTACATATCAAGAAATGAAGTTGAAGCTAGTCATAAATTAAAAGAGCATTATTGTTTATTTAGAATTTATGATGCTCAATCATTAAATCCAAAATTCTATAAAGCATTTGGAGAAATAGAAACTAATTTCTTATTAGATCCTTTAACGTATATGGCTAAATATAAATTTATTATAGAAAGATAAAAATAAATAATATCTAAGTTAAAAAATAATGATAATATATATCTAGAGGTGATTATATGCCAACTAGAATATGTCCTTCTTGTAAAGGAAAAGTATCAACTTCCAGATCTTCTTGTCCGCATTGTCAATATACTTTTAATGATAAAATATGCCCAGATTGCAATGAGACATTAGATATGTTGATTACTGAATGCCCTACATGTGGTTATGTTTTTAATAATATGCCATCTATTGGTTTTGGTATTGGAGTTAATCCTAATAATAACAATAATTCAAATATAAAAGTAGAAGAAACTAAGGTTGAATCTAAAAATGAAAAAGCGGCAGAATTTTTAATCTGTCCTCAATGTGGTTCTTCCGACATTGAAATGGTTTCTCCAACTGAAGGTTATTGTAAATATTGTCATACCAAGGTATATAAGAAACAAGAAACTAATATTAATACAAAGAATATTACTATTATTAACGGTAATAAAGAGACAGTTAAATATCAAAATAAATATCATCTTAAACCTTCATTTTCTAAAGAGTATGTCATGAAAAGATTGCTTACTAGTTTAGTCAATGAAGATTCACCAATTGAAACTTTAAATGTTAATTTTGATTCATTAGATTTTAAAGAACCTTTATTTATTGAATCATCAAAAGTATTCCAAGTATCTTTCCAAGCTAAAATTGGTATGGATAAAAAAGAATCATATATCGACTATGAAATTTATTATGAAAGAGTACCGGTAAATACTCAAAATGGTGGAGTAAGATATGAAAGTGTTAGAAAAGAAAGACCTGTAACAAAATATAAAAACTATATTGATTGGTCTCCAGTTGCAAGTTCTTCCAAAGTTGAAACAGATGTATTTTCTTCAGATGAAAGAGCGTATGAAAGTTATCGTAATTTAGTTTATTCCTGCATTGAAAAAATCAATACTGATGAATTAAAAAGTACTGATGAAGATTTAAAAATGTCAGATTATTCAAAAGATTGTATTGAACTAATGGATGATAGCGCGATTAGAAGAGATATTTATTCTTCTTTAAATGGTGATCATAAAGATAATATCAATTTTGAAATTACTTCAACTGTTGAAGTAGAAGATATTTATTATATTGTTCCTATGTATTTTTTAAATATTAAATATCAAGGTAAAACTTATACTAAATATGTTTGTCCTATCGGTAATGATTTAAAAATTCAAGGCGATAAAATTGTTGATGAATCTGGTTCTATAGAGATATACAAAAAAGATAAATCATCTAAAAAAGAAAGCCAAATTAATAAATTAAAAGAAGAATGCAATAAAGATGTTTCTAAACGTAGATTAATTTATCTAGGACCTTCAATATTTGCTTTTATTCTCGTTTTAATCGCAGCGATTGCATGGATTAGAGTTGCTTGGGTAAACTGGGTTTTAATTATTGCATCTATTATAGGAGTTATTGTAACAGGAGTTCTTTCTAAAAAATATTCTGACAAACAAAATGCTATTTTAAATAAAAAGATCAATGATATTGAAAGTAAATATCAAAAAGATATTAAAAACTTTACTACAATAAGAAATGAAAATCTTCGTGATGCTTTAGATAAAAAATTAGAAGAACTTGGCATTAAAAACGTCATAGATTAATATAATTTCTCAAAAATCAGTTAATTATTTGACTGATTTTTTTCTTATGCGACAAAAAAGTCCCATACTAATTATTATAATAAAAG
>CAVFKD010000038.1:0-11001 GCA_963623095.1 bacterium
TGTTAATACTTTGTATTAATAAAGTTAGATATAATACATTTATTGTTAATTATTTATATTTTATAGTCGATTTTTTCGAAATAGTATTTTTCACATAAAAAATTGTTTATTTAAGTCTCTATTTTTAGTAGTCTATTATCGCTTATTTTATATTTAAATGTTAAATGCAAGTTTAAGGCTTGTTTAAGGTTTATATATATTATATATAATAAATATCGTTTTTATAATATTTTTCTTGAAACATATAATCGTTTTGAGTATTATAAATACGTTATGTTGAAAAACAAGGAGGAATAACAACAATGAAAAAACGTTTATTAATGTTATCACTTGTATCATTATTAACTTTCGGAGTAACTTCATGTGTTACTGCAAAGTCAGATTCAGAAGGAAATGAAATTATTGTCTCTATTGGTGACAAGAATTACACTGCTAATGAATTATTAAAAGAATATGGTACAACTTCAAATGGTGTTAGCTCATATTACGACGCTATATACAACGCATTAATTTATAGTCATTATGACGAATTAATAAATGATAGTATTAAAACAAATATCGAATCAGATGTTGATTCATTTACAAAACAAGTTAAGTCAGACGCAGCAACCAACGGCGTTACTTATTCTTCACAATTAACTACTTCATTAGAATCAGAAGGTTGTGAATCATTAGATGAATACAGACAAAAATGTACTCTTTCTAGATTAAAGACTGCTTACGAAGATCAATATTATACAAAGAATGATAATAAGAACTTCAATTCTTTACGTTCAAGTTACATTCAAGAAAAGAATCCTTATCACATTAAGCATATCTTAATCAAATCAGAAACTGCAGGTACATCTTTATACAAAGGTTGCATCTCAGAATCAGAAGCAAGAAAATTATCTACAACTATTCAAAGACTCGCTAAAGGAACTGAATACTTTGGTCAAATCGCACAAGAAGTTTCCGAAGACAATTCTGGTACAGATTCATCTGCATCATTATATGGTTCTTTAGGTATCATGGATATGGATACTAGCTTTGTTAATGAATTCAAATTAGGTATCTATTCATATGATACATTATTAGATACTCATGAAGGCGCTAATACAATTGCTATTTCAGAAAGAAAAACAAGATTAGGTATTCCTACATCAATTAATGATGATGAAACTTTATTATCATACAACGTTGAAGATACAGTTAAATCAACAATTACAACTGTTCCATTTGACGCAGTAACAAATTTAGAAAAATATGCAGATAAGACTATCGCAATCAACAGTAAAACAACTGTTCCTGAAGATGAAGCTACATATGGTGATTTTGCTGGTTCATCAATGGATGAAACATATTATCCAAGAAATATCTTATTCAACACATATTTCAACAATCACGGTATCTACTTTGTAGAAATTGATACTACAAATACAGAGTATAAAAATTATACAGCATTAACATTTGATTTCGATCACGATGGCACTGCTGAAACTAAGAACGTATTAAGTGATGAAAATGAAAATCCTATTATCTTCACACGTGCAGGTTCAGGTGATTCATACCAAGGTATCCATATGATGGTTATTGAACAATCACCATTCTGGTATACAGATGCAAAATTAGACAAATCAAGCAAAGAAGATTGGCATAAAGACGAATCTTCAACAAGAAAAGAAACACCTGCAATCAATGATTATCTTGAATATTATTATTCAACAGATTCAATTCCAAATACAAGTGATGATGTAAGCAAAGATCAAAGATTTATCACATTCATCTCTTCTACATATTCAGCATATGATAAGAGAGCTACAACTATTAAAGATACTGTTAAAGGATACGATTCAAATATCCAATATAAGATTTATAAAGATTTACTTGATAACAGTCCTTATGCAACAATCAGTAAAGATTACACAGATAGTATCAATGATTGGATCTCTGTAAAAGAAAATCAAACTAAGATTTCAGAAAAAGATTCTATTGAAGAAGCTTGGACTTCTTATGTTGAATTATTAACATTACAAAAAGAAGAAAAAGGCGCAAAACAAATCCCAGAATCATTCATCAAATTATATGATGCTGATTATGGTAATTAGTAGGAGGTAATGATTATTATGAAAAAACAATTAAAAGTAGCGTTATTATCTCTCGCTTTATTATTCGGTGTTGTTGGTTGTGATGATATTGAAGCAAAACCAACTTCTGGTGATTTAGTCACTTTCTCAAGTGATAAATCATACCCAAATTATTTCCAAAACAATTATCAAAAAGTTTATGATGATATCGTAAGCGCAGGTACTATTAATACAAAAGCATTACAATATATCATTGATCAAATTATCGCAGACAAAGTCGATAATGGAGAATATTTCTTCGATGATGCAAAATCAGAAAAACGCGTTAGTAACGTTTATGAATTAAAGAAAGAATTAATTGATGAAAAGATGTTATCAACTCTTAATTCATCTTCATATTTAAAGAATGGTAAATTCTATGAATCTAAATTCTTAAATTCTATTGAATCTTCTTTATATCATATCAGCGTCGAAGAATCTAAATTACATGAAGGTTTAGTTATTACTCCTGATACAGAAATTGAAGACTTATTAGGTGTTGATTATTGCTATTTTGATGAAAATCATGAACTTAAAGGTACATATGCAAAATATGTCCAAGAAGAATTATTATCAGATATCAATAAGAGCTTATTAACTGCAAGATATATTTGTGAAAATTCTTTCTCTGCTTTAGGTAGAGCTTATACAAGAAAAGTTTCATATGTTAAATTAGAAAACATGGATGAATATCCAGGTGCAGCTTATAATTTATTAAAAAAATATTTAACAGATTTCAAGGATGATGAAACAAAAGCTACAAATACTAATACAGATGGCAAAATCGATTTAGATAAACTTGCAAAAATCTACAAAGGTACTTACAATGGCACAACTGCTTATGATTCAACAGGTTATGATTCTGGTGAATTCCACACATTAACAGACCAAATCACTTATGCTGTAAGTAAAATCGCTACTCCAGTAGATAAAGATGGCAATGCAACAACAAATAGTAATGATATCGCAGACTTCAGAATGAAGAATGACCGTGATATTGATACATCTGTTGAAGATACATATACAAATTCTGGTGCTTATTCAATCAGAGTTGGTTATTACAACAAATTAAATGAATTAGAAACAAAGAAAATCTCTGATTCTGATTTATTCACAAAATCTGCAGGTATCTCTGATTTACCATCCGCAGCAACTGATCGTTTATTCTCTTCATCAGTTGATTCATACACTAAAGAATTAAACGGTACTAAATTCTTAACACCTGCAACATATGAAACAGGTTCTGATTTAGGACAATATTATTTCTTCGATTCATCAACAAATGCATATTATATCGTTGTTGTTGAAGATACAGAATTCTCTTCATCTAAATTAAGAGAATTAAGTGTAATGGATGAAACAAATAATAACAAAGCATTAAGCGTATCTGAAAAGGTCGCAAAAGTTGCATTAGAATTATCATCATCTAGCACATATTCTTCTAACGCAGTATTAGAAGCATTAGAAGAAGCTGGTATTGCTACACATATCCATGATCAAACATTCTATGATTACATGGTAAGCAATTACGCAGATATCTTTGATGATTAATTAACCATTTAAGACCACTTCAAAAGTGGTCTTTTTTGATGTTGTAAAGTAATAATATTGTGTTAAAATAATCATATAAAGAAAGAAGGTAATTTATATGGATGATTGCTTATTTTGTAAAATAATAAAAGGAGAAATACCTTGTTACAAGGTATATGAAGATCAAGAGGTACTTGCGTTTTTAGATATTTCTCAAACAACTAAAGGACACACATTAGTTATACCAAAAGAACATTTTGATAATATCTTATATTGTCCAAAAGATTTATTATCTAAAGTTATGGGAGTCGCTCAAAAGATCGCTCAAGCGGAAGTTCTTACTCTAGGAGCGAAAGGTGTTAATATTTTAATTAACACAGGTGAAGCGGCAGGACAAACTGTTCACCATTTCCATGTACATGTTATTCCAAGATATTCTGAAGATGATAAAATTAAGCTCGAATTCTTATCAAATAAATTAGAAAAGATTAATTTACCTGCACTCGCAGAAACTATCTCAAATAACGTTAAATAAACTTAAAAAGCACATCTTCCGATGTGCTTTTAGTTTGCTATTTTAAATGTGATTTATAGAATGCTCTTCCATCCATTGCTTTGATATTTGAAGTAAATTCACCTTCTGAAATATTTTCATAAGCTTTATCAAGAATATTCATTTTTGCGTCTAAATCATCAACAACACTTAATATTAATGCTTCTCTAGTCATTGGTAAAACTGGTGAACCAAATTCTTGTTTTCCATGATGTGATAATACCATATGTTCAAGTAATACAGGAATTTCACCTTTAATATTAAGTTCACTCGCGACTCTTCTTATTTCAGAACATACGATGGAAATATGACCAAGTAATTTACCTTCAAATGTATATTGAGTTGCCACAGGTCCTGATAATTCAATTACTTTACCTAAATCGTGAAGTAATACACCACTTATTAAGATATCTTTATTAACGTGATTATATCTAGAAGCAATTAATGTCGCTGTACCTGCCATAGAAAGAGTATGGTATAAAAGGCCTGACATAAATTCATGATGATTACTTTTTGCCGCAGGATAAGTGACATATTGATTGTAATATTGATTAATTAAAGTAGTAACAATCTTTTTGCAGTCTTCATTTTGAATAGTGTTAATATATTGTTTTAACGCTGATTCTAGCTTCTCTTGAGAAACTGGAGAAGGAATACAGAATCTAGATATATCGATAAGATTTTGATCTATTTCTTCGATTTTTAAAATCTTGAGTTGTTTAGTTCCACGATAATCAATAACATCACCTGTAACACTTACTACTTTACCAATTTCACAAGTGATAATATCTAAATCTGTTGCATCCCATTTTTTACCGATAATGGAGCCTGTATTATCTTGTAAAGTGATAGATAAATAAGGGCTACCTGTTCCAGATGCACCTTTAGTGACATTATTAATCAATAATTCAGCATTTTCTAGTTTATATCCTTCGACATATTCATTAATATTCTTGCTCATTGGTTAGTTCCTCCACACAGTTATTAATCTTATCATAAGAATAACCCTTTGTTATAAAATGATTTATTAATTTCTGTTTTTCTTCGTAATTTTTTATATTGATTTTATGTGAGATCATATATTTATCAATTGCTTTTAATAAAGTCTCTATTTCTTTTTGTTCATCAAAGCTATCTTCAATTATTTTGATAGCCTCATTGGCAATCGAACTATCAAAGCCATTTAAGCATAGATGATTATAAGTAGATTCAATCAATTTTCTTTTACTCTTATTATTTGATTTGCTCTTAATATAACTGGCAACATCATTACTCGCTTTTAAATATTCTTCTTCATCATCAAAATCTAATGCTTCAATGATAGTTTTATCAATTCCAGCTTGTAAAAACTTAGTTATAATCTTATTCTTACCATAGTTTTTCATGGTATATATTTCAAACATTTCATTTACGTAATTATTGTCATTGATATAGCCAAATTCTTTTAATGAATTAACAATTTCAAAGGCGTTTTTAGGTGAAATATGCTTTGTGTTGATTAATTTATCATAAACTTGTTTTTCAGTGTATAAATGGCTTGAAACTAGATTTATAACATAATCTCTGCCTATTGATATTTCATTGAAATGTTTTATTTCTTTTATTTCTTTTTCGCTTAAAGTTTTATCTTTATACAAATAAAAGTGTGTATATGTTGTAGGAGTCATTTCTAAAGAATCTCCATCTTGAAAATTAACTACTACTTTCTTTTTGGTTATCTTAACTTCGGTAATTAACTTACCATCTTTTTCTAAGTGCACGATTGTATACCTCCACCATTCGTTCATAGAATAATTTAATAGAATATTTCTCGTTATTTTTGCATGCTTGTTCTATTATCTTATTTTTAGTTTCATCATCTAAATCGATGATATATTTAAGTCTATCTTTAAATGAATTATCATCACTAAAATAGAATCCTGTTTCGTTATCTTTAATAACTTCAGTTAAGTTTTCATCAAAACGGCATAATACTAATGTTTTCGCGGCAATCGCTTCAATAAATGTTAAGCCTTGAGTTTCTGTTACACTCGCATTGATAAATAAATCGCTTAATACATAATAAAAGCCTACTTCTTCATGTGGTACTTTACCAATGAATATGACATTGCTTGCAATACCTAGTTCCATTGCCATTTTTTCAAGTTTTTCTTTATCAGGTCCATCTCCAACAATTATGAATTTAGTTTTCTTTGTTGGATTAGATTTTAAATAAGTTTTATACCCATCTAATAAAACATCGATTGATTTTTCCGCGGCAATTCTTCCGACAGTTAAAATAATAAATGTATCTTCTAAATGATATTTCTTTTTAAATTCATCTATCGCATCTTTGGAATAATTTTTAGGTTCAAAAGAAGATAAATCAATACCATTTGGAATAACATTGATATATCGATCAATACCGAATGTTCTTAATTCATCCTTTGTTTTTGTTGAAGGAGTGGTCAATTCATTTGTCGCGGTAGAAACTACTTTAACAAACTTTTTTAAAATATATTTTGCAGATTGGTCTAATATGCCATGAGTAACATAATAAGTATAATCAGTTAATGCAGTATGATAAGTCATTACTAATGCAACATCTAATTTAGGTGCGAGTAATCTTCCATACATCCCAATTCCACCTTCAGATTGAGTATGAATAATATCTAAGTTCCATGATTTAATAATCATTGTTGCTTTTGGATGGAACATAGTTGCCATACGATAGTTATAGATATGTTTTAATGTAATTCCAGGAATTCTAAGAATGTTATCTTCAAAAGTCATCTTGTTAGAATAGACATTAGTTGTTACTACATAGACAATATGTCCATGAATTTCTAAAGCTTTTTTTAATGTTTCAGTCGCAGTTGCAACCCCATTAATCTCTGGAGGATAAGTATCAGTAAATAAAGCAATACGCATATTATTCACCCTCCTTAGATTCAGGATCTTTGGATTTTTTCTTGAATAATGATAGTTTCTTCTTTTCTTCTTTTTCTAATGTTTTTTCGTTATTTTCTAATTGTTTAGATAAATCTTTTTTTAACGATGCAAAATGAGATTCAATATCATCAACAGTTAATAACTGAGGTTCAATATGAATAGCATGTTCTTTTTTCTCTTCTTTATCAGATTCTGTTATTAAATTGTTATGTTCATCTAAGTTAATAACTTGTAATTCAAGTAATGTACGACTATCACCATGTAAGAATGATTCTTTCTTTGGTGATTCATGATATGAAACAAAGACGATAAAGCCAATTAATAAACCAAGGTAGAAAGTTACACCTCTCCAAAGAAGAATTAACGCGGATATATCACCAGTTGATGCACCAACGAAGAATGATCCTCCAAACATGAATTGGAAGACAAGTTCCGCGCCGCCGGAAGCACCAGGAATTGGTACCATTGAAGTAATACAGCTTGTTAATAAAGTCATTGATGTAGCATTAATAAAATTAATTACTTCATTTGTATTGGAGAATTGTAATCCCATACTTTTCGCGATGAAATAAGGAACGCAGTTAGAAAGAATTAATTCAACAATAAATAATAATCCTGTTGATAATAATACAGGCCAGTTTTGTAATAATCTTTTAAATTCAATTCTAAATGTTTCAACTTTAGTATTGAGTTTTAAGATACGTTCTTCTTTGTTTTTAATAATATGTAATTTTGCGAGTAATCCAATTCCGTATTTAATACAGAAATTATGAAGTCTTTTACTAAATGCGAGGAAGAATAATCCAACAATAACTAATAAGTTAATAACAAACCCAATTATTGATAAAGCGACAATAGAAAAGTTCCATCCAAAGATATTAATAGATGAAGTAGCCGCGGCTAGTTCATTGAATTTAAATAAGAATATTCCTGTAGAAAATAATACTAATGCGATTTGGAAAATAATAAAACGCATAAATAAAATAGATGCTGCATTAGTCATCTTTACGCCTTGTTTTGAAAAAGTATAAGCTTGGACAAATTGTCCTCCTGAACTACTTGGAGTTATATCAGAAAAGAAAACACCAATCATGACATTTAAAATTGATTTATCAAAACGATAGTTTCTTTTATACATTCTTGTGAGAATAAATAAAACTAAAGCTTCAATTATATAAACAAGTATCATTACTCCAATTGCAATAAAGATATATTTTAAATCACATGTAGAGAGTGCTTCAAAAACCGCGGCAGGATCTTGTTTTAAAACAAAATAAACTGCGAGCGCGGAGACAATAACTAATATCGAGATGTAAAGAATATACTTTTTCGCTGTTTTTGTCATAACTACCTCTTTTATAAGTATAATACTTATAATAGTTAAATTGTAGTTTACAATCAAGAAAAAGCTTTCTTATGAAAGAAAAATACCTCTAATTTATGTATAAATTAGATTTCTTAGATTATAATATTTTAAAGGAGGCAATTATAAAATGAAAAATTTTGGACCACAAACTTACTTTTTCCCTTTACCTGTATTAATTATTTCCACATATGATGAAAATAATATACCTAATGCAATGAATGCAGCATGGGGAGGAATCCATGATACTAATCAAGTACATCTATGCTTAAGCACAGATCATAAAACAACTGAAAACATTGTTAAAAAAGGGGCTTTTTGCATTAGTTTCGCGACTAAAGAGCTACTTGTTGAATCTGATTATTTTGGTGTAAAATCAGGAGTCAAAGTTCCTAATAAGATTGAAAAAGCTAACTTGCATGTTATTAAATCTGAACATGTAGACGCACCTATAATTGAAGAATATCCTGTTACATTAGAATGTAAAGTACATTCATTAAATGAAGTTGATGGAACAACATATTTAGTCGGTGATATTATCAATGTAGTTGCGAATGAAAAAGTATTAGATGAAAATGGTAAAATCGATGTAACTAAATGTAATTTCATCACTTATGATTCATCTAAACATCAATATATTGTTTTAGGTGAAGTAGTAGGTCACGCATTTAAAGATGGCTTAAAAATCAAATAAATCTTCGTAAAATGTAATCGAATACACAAAACGAAGGTTTTAATAAAAAATAGATCAAGTTTATTATTCTTGATCTATTTTTATTTTCTATTCATTTTCCATTCCTTTAGTCAGTTTTTTATAATAATAAATAAAGCATGGAATTTCTAATAAAGCACTTAATATCCATGAACAAATATAAAGTAAATATAATGATTCAATTGTATGATAATACGCGAATACTGTATATACCCAAACAATTCTAAATACGCAGACACCAAATACTTCTAAAACCATTGGTAAGAAGGTTTTCCCAAGTCCCCTGCTGGCTGCGATTGCAGAATCCATTAACGCTGAAACAAAGTAAGAATACCCCATTATTCTAAGTCTTTGCATACCCGCGGAAATAGTTGCTTCATCATAAGTAAATAACATCAATGCTGGTCGACCACCTAATTCTAAAAATAATCCGATGATTAATCCAACACCTAAAGAATATACCGCGGAAATTAGATATGTATGTAAAATCCTTTTCTTTTTACCCGCGCCATAATTTTGTCCAATAAAGGAACTTCCTGCATAATAGAAAGCCGCCATTACATCATAAACTAATGCATCGTAGTTACTTGCCGCGGAATTACCATTAACCATAACTATATCAAATGTGTTAACGCTACCCTGTATAAACAAATTTGCTACCGCGAATATTGCGTTTTGTAAAGAAGCAGGAATACCGATTCTTAATAGATCAATAGTGTCTTTTTGATTAGGTCTTATTTCTTTTATTTTAAGTTTAAATTCATCATTTCTACGAAGTAATGATATTAATATTAAAGCCATTGATAAATATTGAGAAATGCTACTTGCAAGGGCAACACCTAATACATTTAAGTTACATACCGCGACAAAGAATAGATTTAAGCCAATATTTAATGCTCCAGCGATGGCTAAGAAGATTAAAGGTCTTTTTGTATCACCTAACGCGGAATATATCGCATTACCATAGTTATATAAAGCAACTCCTGGCATACCAATTAAATAGACGCAGAAATATAATCTTGCATCATTAAATACCTCACTTTTAGTGCCTAATAATGATAATAATGGATAAGATAAACTTATACCTAATACTCCAAATAATAAGCCTATTATAAAGCAAAGCAAGAAGCCATTATGAATTGTAATATGAATCTTTTCGTTATTCTTTTGGCCAATAGCTTTCGCAACTATGACGTTAACCGCATTACCCATTCCAATCATAATCCCGGTGAATAAAGAAATTAATATTGAAGTAGAACCAACCGCGCCAATGGAATTATCTTTACCGAATTGACCAACGACAATAATATCAGATAAATTAAATAAAACTTGTAAGAAGTTAGATAACATTAAAGGTAATGAAAACAAAAATATTTGTTTCCACAAATTTCCTTTTGTCATGTCTAAACTTTTACTAGCCATAATTCACCTCTTTTGACAAGATAATATTTTATCACTTAATAAAATATCTACAAGAAAATTAATCTAAAATATCAATGAGTATTTCTAAAATAGTAGCTTTAGGTGTTTCATTATTCTTCTTATTCAAAAAGAAACATGTTTATTATTATTTTAAAAAGCAAAGAAAACATAGAATAGTTATCAATAAATTAGGCAAATTACGAAAATGAATATCATTTGACAAAAATCTCTATTTACTATAGACTAGATTTGTAAACAGGGACTAAGTTGAATCTTTGTTACTTAACGAGAATCGTTGTCGCGATTCTCTTTTTTGTTAAGTTCTTTAAGAATAAATAATATTAAGATTAAGACTATAATATCATCCATAACATCGACCTACTTT
>CAVFKD010000039.1:0-9894 GCA_963623095.1 bacterium
GTTTATGGCACACTTTTTTAATAATTTAGGGGACTGGTTCAAAAAATTCTTTACAAACATGGGAGTATGGTTTAAAGGTTTAGGCGCTTCAATCGCAGAATACTTTAAAACTATGACACTCAAGAAACTCGAAAAATTATTATTAACTGTTGGAGCTTTAATTATATTAATCATTTCATTAATTTGGAATGTATATGGTGATACAGTTTTAAAAATCTATGTCGCTTGGTTAATCTTAGGTTTATGTACAGGTGTTGCAGGTGGTATATTTACATTAGTTGGATCCCACTTCAATTCATTTGATATTAAGCCAATTGGTTTAGTCTTTATCGGTGTTGGTTCTGTATTAACATTAGGTAATATCTTCCCTTATATTTATATCTTAATCAATGCAAAATCAATGTTCGCTAGCTCAATTTCATATTCTGCAGGAATGATTATTGTATTCTTAGTATTCAATGTACTCTCAGTAATTTCTACAATTGGAGGTTACGTCCTTCAAATTTATAGAAAGCAACATAATTTAGACGACTAATTTAAATCCATAACTGTTGATCGATGGTCAACAGTTTTTTTATTGTCAAAAAAAGGAACTTTGTTAAAGTCCCTCATTTACTATTTATTATAATAATCATCGCCTTCAGAATGATATTTACCATATTCACAACCGACATGAGATGTTTTAATTCTATCAATTAATTTGTCTTTTTTATAAAGTTCAATATAGCCTTTACCATTGCCTCCATTAAATAAACGATGGAATTTCTTTTCACCATTTGGAGCTTCATAATTAATAAGTAACATATCTTCTTTTTCACAAGTGATATTTACTTTGAAAACATATTTTCCCTTTTTAGCTTCGACAAACCATACAATTTGTTGATCAGTTTCATAACAATTAAATTTTACTTTAGAGAATGTCCAAAATTTAGAAAAGTTAAATTCATATTTTTTACCTTCATAATAAAATTCAATTAATAATTTATTTTTAAATGTTATACCAAAGGCTCTAGGACGACCTCCTCCTACTTCAAAGGCAGAATTTTCTAATCTTTTATTAGTTATTTCACTAACTAAGTCCCAAGAAGATAACCATACCCATGGAGAAGTAAAATCTCTTCCCCAGTTTTTATCGCTATAACCGTAACAAGAATCAGGTTTAATTAAATATTTTTCATTATTATAAATAACATAACCATCCATTAAAGTTTTAATACCTTGCGCATGCCAATACATATCAAAAGCTTTAATATTTCTAAATAAAGAACTTGTTCCATATCCAACATCATAAGTAATCTTTTTATCCAATGATATATCCCATTCCATAGATCCTTCATCACATAATTCTTTTTTTGAAGGATTAACTACATTAACTTTACCTTTTATACGATTTTCAGTTAATAAAAAATCCTTGCCTTCAATATGTAATTCATTCTTTTTAATAGTAATATCATCAAGATTATAATAACGATGTAATTGAGCTTTATTTTTACCCCAAGATCCAACATTAACCATTAAATATGAAGGAATACCATCACTACCTAAAACATATTTAGAAGGACTTACTTTTGGGTTAATAATAAAATATTCAACATAAAAAGGTTTCTCTTCTTTCGTAATTTCATTAATACCAGTGAAAGAATGCCACCACCAGTCATAGCCTTTTTTTGCAAAGCTTCCATTTAACATGTATAAATTTTTCTTAAGTTCTTTTTTATTCATAAAGTTATCACCTATAATTAATTTTAAATATTTTACATGTGTAAATCAACAAAAGGCAAAAAAAAGAGTTCCCGAAGGAACTCAAATTTTTTAAGTGGTGACCCCAAGGTGATTCGAACACCTGACCTACTGCTTAGAAGGCAGTTGCTCTATCCAGCTGAGCTATGGGGCCATACGCATATATAAATATACAATACGATTATATTAAAATCAACTAAAATTTTTAATATTTTAAAGAAAATCAAAAATTGGAGTAAAAGAAAAAAGTAGGTTGCCCTACTTTTCTTCTTTATCCTTAGAAGATAGATATTCATCGATGATTTCATCGAGTTCATCATATTCTTCATCTGATGCAATATCATGAATATTTCCTTCAGCATCTACTTCACCTGCGACTAAATCATCATTATTTTCATAAAAGACAACATAGTCTTTATTAAATGTATCAGAGTGATATGTTAAAAGGATAGTTAATTCAGTTTTAGTACCATCTTGATCTTCAAAAATGATTTTATCTTGTTTTTCTTCCATATTAGAATCCTTTCTTAATTAATGCGAATGCTTCATCAATCTTAGAAGCATCTTTAATTCCACCTTGAGCGACTTCAGGACGTCCTCCACCTGAACCACCAGTTACTTGTGTAATTTCTTTTACTAATTTACCAGCTTGATAACTTGAAGTTAAATCTTTTGAAACACCAACAATTAAAGAAGTTCTATCACTACCTACATTAGCGAGTACAACAATTGAATTATCAAACATTACTTTTAATGAATCAAATAATGATGAGAACATATCTTTATCCATATTTGAAACTACTTTAGTTAAAATATGTTTGCCATTGATTTCAACAAATTCATTCTTTGCTTCTTTAGCTTTATATGATGAAACAAGTTCATTTAATTCTTGATTTTGTTTTCTTAAAGAAACAATATCATTGTTCATAATATCAATTCTAGAAGCAATATCATTATATGAAGTAACTTTTACTCTACCAAGTAATGATTCTAACATAATTTCTTTTTGTTTTAATACTTCATAAGCTTTCATACCAGTATAAGCTTCAATTCTTCTAATACCAGAAGCGATTGATTCTTCATATCCGATTGCGAAATAACCAATTTCAGATAATCTAGAAACGTGAGTACCTCCGCAGAATTCTTTAGAAATATCACCCATTTCTACAACTCTAACAACATCGCCATATTTTTCATTAAATAACATCATCGCGCCAAGTTTTTTAGCTTCTTCAATAGGTAAAACTTCTGTGACAACTTGGACATCTTTTGAGATATATTCATTAACTGTTTTTTCAATTTGGCATAATTGTTTGAAAGAAATCTTTTCAAAATGATCAAAGTCAAATCTTAATACTTCATCATTAACAAATGAACCTTCTTGTTTTACATGATCGCCAAGAACTTCTTGTAAAGCTGCTTGTAAAAGGTGAGTTGCAGAGTGATTAGCTTGAATTCTACTTCTTGCTTCAGTATCAAGTTTTAAAGTAAGTTTATCGCCAACTTTAACTGTTCCAAAGTTAACTTTTACATGGTGTAAATGTTGTTTATTTGGAGCTTTAGTAACATCGATAACTTCCATTGAACATGAATCATTTTCGATTGTACCTGTATCTTTTACTTGACCACCCATTGTTGCATAGAAATTAGTTTTATCTAAAATGATATCACCTTCATCATCAATAGAATCTACTTTAACACCATCTTTGAATACACCAATAACTGTTGCTTCGATAATTTCATTTTTATAAACGAATTCTGATTCATTTTTGAAATTCATTAAATCTTGTGATTGTGCATTCATTGATTCTAATGTACCACGAGCAGCACGAGCACGTTCTTTTTGTGCTTTCATTTCTTTATCAAAGCCTTCTTTATCACAAGTTTTATTGAATTCAGAAGCAATTTCTTCAGTTAATTCATATGGGAAACCATATGTATCATATAATTTGAATGCATCACTACCTGGAAGAACATCTCCACATGATGAAAGCATCTTTTTACATAATGTTTCACCTTGATTTAAAGTAGAAGCAAATTTAATTTCTTCTTGAGAAATCATCTTCATAATTCTATCTTTCTTTTCTGATAAATAAGGATAGAATGATTTCATATTTTCACAAACAACAGGAACTAATGTTGATAAGAATGGTTTATCAATACCAAGTTTTCTTCCGTATCTAACTGCACGTCTTAAAATTCTTCTTAAGACATAGCCTCTACCTTCATTTGAGAAAGTTGCGCCATCTGCGAGAGCGAAAGTACAAGTTCTAATATGATCTGCGATAACTCTATAAGCCATTTTATATTCACCTTCATAAGGGAATTTCGCTAGTTTTTGAGTTTCTAAGATATATGGGTAGAATAAGTCAGTATCATAGTTAGTTTCTACTTCTTGAACAACGCAGCAAAGTCTTTCTAATCCTGCACCTGTATCAATGTTTTTAGATGGTAATTCTTTATAATCTTTTCTATCAACACCAACTTCAGCATTGTATTGGCTAAAGACAATGTTCCAAATTTCAATATAACGATCGTTTTCAATATCATCAGTTAATAATTTAATACCAATGTTTTCTGGATCATATTTAGTTCCTCTATCAAAGAAGATTTCTGTATCAGGTCCACATGGTCCTGCACCAATTTCCCAGAAGTTATCCGCTAAAGGAATTAAATGGCTTGGTTCCATACCACATTTAATCCATAAATCTCTAGTTGCGATATCATCTGGATGGTGTGTGATATATAATAAATTCTTATCAAATGCAAAATATTTTTCACTAGTTAATAATTCATAAGCCCAAGGTATTACTTCATTACGGAAATAATCACCGATGGAAAAGTTACCAAGCATTTCAAAGAATGTATGGTGACGTGCTGTTTTACCAACATTTTCAATATCATTTGTTCTAATTGCTTTTTGAGCGTTTGTAATTCTTGAATATTTTGAGATTTCAGAACCATCAAAATATTTCTTTAATGCTGCAACACCAGCATTGATCCATAATAAAGTAGGATCGTTATTTGGAATTAAACTTGCACTTGGTTCAATATAATGTCCTTTTGACTTAAAGAAATCCAACCACATTTGTCTAATTTCACTAGATGTCATCTTTTTCATAAATTTCCTCCATTTTTTTGCATAAAAAAAGTACCTTTAGGAACGAATTAACGCGGTACCATCCTAATTCAATAATATTCTATTGCTCTTAATTAATATCTTTAACGCAGACTAACGTAGCTTTCACTATATCTCCTTAGTAGCCTATTTATTCTTTCTAAGATAGTTTCACCTTATCTATCCTCTCTAAATAGTAAAAAATAAATTCCCCTAATTCATAGACAAAAGTATTATAACAATTTGTTATTTTTATTCAATTATTATTTTAAATTTTATATAATATTTTTAATTCGGAGGTTTAATTATTATGGCATTAATTACATTTTGTGCATATGTCGCATACTTAGTAATTTTTTCATTAATCACTTTCTTTGTCTTTGGTAAAGATAAAAAAATGGCTGCAAGTGGAAATGGCCCTGTGAGAATTAAAGAAAAAACATTACTAGGTTTAGTTTGTTTTGGAGGTGCTATTGGAGGATTCTTAGGAAGAATTATTTTCCATCACAAAACAAATAAAATTTATTTTTCAATTTCTATTTATTTTTCATTATTATTACAAATTGCATTATTAGGATTATTCTTCTTAAGAGTAATCAATGTTTTATAGGAGGTAAGTATGGAAAACAAAACAAGTTTAGAAAAATCACATTCTAAAGCATCCAATTTTAAATTAACTTTAATTATTCTTTGTTTAAGTTTATTTATTTCTCTTCTATGGGCAGGTATCTTTTTAATGACTTGGTCTAAAGATAATTATTTTACTATTGGTGTAATTATAACTGCAGGATCTTTAATTCTTTCAGTTTTAAATTTTATTATGATAGGAAAGTTTACTAGATAATATGATAAAAGACGAAGTATTTATTTTAAATAATGGAATTTCTATTCCTAAAGTAGGTTTTGGTACTTGGCAAGCTTTACCAGATGATGCTTATAATTCAACATTAATTGCCTTAAAAAATGGTTATAGACATATTGATACTGCCTATGCTTATCATAATGAAGAAAGTATTGGTAAGGCTATAAAAGATTCAAATATTAAAAGAGAAGAATTATTTATCACTACTAAATGTCCTGCGGAAATTAAAACTTATCTTGGGGCTAAACAACATTTTTATTCTTCCTTAAAAGCATTAAATTTAGATTATATTGATTTATATTTAATTCATGCACCTTGGCCTTGGACTAACGTTGGACAAAATTGTGATAAAGAAAACATTGAAGTTTGGAAAGCATTTATTGAGCTTTATAATGAAGGTTTAATCAAATCAATTGGAGTAAGTAATTTCTCTATTCATGATATTGAAAATTTAGTGAGTGCGACTAATTTTGTTCCTCATGTAAATCAAATTAGATATTTTATTGGTAATAGACAACAAGAATTAACTTCTTATTGTCAAAATCATAATATCTTAATTGAAGCTTATTCTCCTTTAGCGACAGGTAAAATAGTTGAAGATGAAAAGTTATTATCTATTGCGAAAAAATATAATGTGACTGTCGCTCAATTATGTATTAGATTCTGTTTAGAAAATAATACCTTACCTCTTCCTAAATCAATCCATGAAGAAAGAATTAAAGCTAATATCGATTTAGATTTTAATATTTCAAAAGAAGATATGGAAATACTAAATTCACTAGTCAATGAAGAATTAAAAAGACCATTAAGAAGCTAAGAAAAAGACGTAGAATTTAATCTTCTACGTCTTTTTGATTGCCATTATTTGTAAATCTTTCAATTAATAAATGAATCTTTTTATAAATGACAAAAGTGATAATAAAAATCATTATATATCGAGCGATATTAAATGGTAAAACACCAATAAAGATATAATAAATCATGAAATTATCAACTGTTACATTTCCCATATATGAAAGCATGCTCGCTAAAGCTTCATAACTAAATCCAGCAAGATTAACATATGCAGGAATTAAAACTAAATAATTTAATAAACAAGCGACAAATGAACAAATAATCATTGATGTGCTTGTACCAATTAAAGCGCCTTTTAATGTCTTATTCTTTCTATAAATAATAGATGAAATAATTACTAAAATTAAACCTAATATTAAATCTGCACTCTCTCCAACTCCCGCGGTAAATGTACCTGGCAATTTAACAAAGAATCTAACCAAAATTACTAAACTTCCTGCGTAAGGTCCATAGATAAAACCAGTAATTAAGGCTGGTATTTCACTAAAATTAAATAAATCTAACCAAGGTGGGAAAAATGGTATAGAAGGAATTAAACTAGCCACATAATATAAAATAATACTTAAAGCAGATTGAATTCCAATCAATGTAATTTCTTTTACACTTAAAGTATGATTATTATTCTTTTTTGTTATTAAATTATAAATATTCATCAATACTTTAAAGATCAATATCGCACCTACAAATGCAACTAAAGTATACCAAATAGTAATAACATTCCACTTTTTCATAAAGAAGGATAAAGTGATAAATCCTCCTCCAAGTATTACTAATAATAAATTAGTAATAATGAAGCTAACAAAGTTTTCTTTTTTCATAATCTTCCTCCAACAAAAAACCCTGATAGCTTCAGGGTTATAAGTCGAAAAGACTTTAATACTTTCTTTCATCTAGACTTTACTATTGCCACTTGAATTTCACAAGTTCGTGCCATAAGGCTCGTGGGGTTTACCACCAGTTAGGACTTTCACCTGACCCTGAAGTATCAAATTTATAAATAATTAATTAAATTGCACCTACAATTGTATGAGGAGCATATTCTTCTTCTAAATATGCAATTTCTTCATCTGTAAGTTTCAATTTTAAAGCATTGACTGCATCATCAATATATGAAAGTTTAGTCGCGCCAATAATAGGTGATTGAATGCCTTTATTTAACATCCACGCTAAAGCAACTTCTGTCATTGTAACATTATAATGATCTGCGATTTCTTTTACTCTTGAAACAATAACCATATCTTCTTTCATAGAATGATCGTATTTACTACGCATTGTTTTGTCCGTTCTACTTCTTAAAGAATCTTTATTCCAAGTAGGACGCGCTAAATGGCCACTAGCTAAAGGAGAATAAGGCATTAATAAAACACCTGTTTCTTTACAATAAGGAATCATATCTCTTTCATCTTCTCTATATAAAAGGTTATAGTGATTTTCCATCGCGACAAATTGAGTTAAGTTATGTTCTTTTGCGTATTCTTGCATTAAAGCAAATTGATAAGTATACATCGCAGAAGCACCAATAGCTCTTACTTTACCACATTTTACTAATGAATCTAAAGTTTCCATAACTTCTGCAATTGGAGTATCGTAGTCAAATCTATGGATGATATATAAATCTAGATAATCAGTTCCTAATCGATTTAGCGTTCCATCAATTTCTCTTAAAATAGCTTCTTTAGATAAATGTCCTTCATTGAAATAAACTTTACTTGCAATAACTACATCTTCTCTTTTTGCATATTTCTTTAAAGCTTTGCCTAAGAAAATTTCTGAACTACCTTTTGAATAAACATTCGCAGTATCAAAGAAATTAATTCCTAAATCTAATGCGTGTTTGACAACTTTTTCTGTTGCTACTTCATCTAATGTCCAATCGTGCATTGTACCAACTTCACCAAAAGACATACAACCTAAGCAAATTTTACTAACTTTAATATCAGTATTACCAAGTTTTACATATTCCATATGTTTACCTCCATTTATTTAAGTTTATTATAACTAACTTCATCTACTTCTTCAAGCCATTCATTACTTGTTTCTTCACCACTTACTTCAATAGCTAAATGAGAGAAATAAGAATCATGTGAAGCACCATGCCAATGTTTTACATTCGCAGGAATATTAATGCAAGTTCCAGGAACCATTTCAATAGGATCTTTTCCCCATTCTTGGTAATATCCTCTTCCTGCAACACAAATTAAAATTTGTCCTCCTCCAGTTTTCGCATGATGAATATGCCAAAAGTTACGACATCCAGGTTCAAAAGTAACATTGAATATACCAACTTGTGAAGTTGAAATTGGGGCTAAATAACTTTTACCTGTAAAATATTTACTAAAACCTGTATTTTCATTTCCAAGTGGAAAGAACATATTTTTGCAATAATTTCTTAATGTAGGATCTTTTATATCTAAATCACCTTCATTAACTTGCCAAATTTCTTTTGCCATATTAAAAGCCGCCCAAGCTTTAGGCCAACCGACATAAAAGCCTATATGAGTAATAATCGCCGCAATTTCTTTTTGGCTGACTCCATTATTTTTAGCGTTCACTAAATGATATTTTAAAGATGAATCAGTAATTCCAGAAGATATTAAACTAACAACGGTTATAATACATCTTGTTTTTAAAGATATATCTTCATTATTCCAGTTTTCTCCAAATAAAACATCATCGTTGTAATGTGCAAATTCACTTGCGAATTCTCCTAAGGATTTTTTTCCTGCATCTTGTGTTATTTTTTTCATAATATTTACCTCTAAATATATCTTAGATCCTAAAGTTAACTTTAGGTCAAGTATTTTTTAAAATAATTAATTATAAAACATAAAGTTCAATATTATACATTTTTAATAAACTTTATAAAACATATTGTTCAATAACTCGAAAGTGATATAATATTTCTTGAGGTAATAAATATGGATAAGAGACAAGTTAAAACTTTACAAGCTATATATGATGGATTTGGCATCGTAATTAATAAGAAAAAATATGATGATATCACTATTCAAGATATTTTAGATGCTGCGAATGTTGGTAGATCTACTTTCTATTTACATTTTAAGACTAAAGATCAATTACTTTTATCTGTCAGCAGAAAAATATTTGATCATGTATTCTCACATTCATTACAAGAAGAAAAGACTCATGATTTTTCCTCCGCGAATGTCTATGATTATAAGCATTTAATCACACATATTTTTTATCATATTAAAGATGAATCATCATTAATTAAAGGTATTTTAAATAGTAATTGTAATAATATCTTCTTAGAAGAATTTAAAAAGAATTTATATTGTCTTGCAGATTCTTATTTTTC
>CAVFKD010000040.1:0-9533 GCA_963623095.1 bacterium
AACTGTTACAACATTAACAATCATTCCTTAGTTTTTTGAATAGATACATTTCTGAAATGTTAAATTGAAAGTGTTTTAAAAATCATGGCTAACATTAGAAGATCAACTATGAGCGATTTGTCAAACAAATCAATGATAAATTGATTAAAGAAAAGGAATTAAAAAAGATTTAAAATCTAGGATATTATTGCGATCTAGTGAAAGTTGATCCTTACTATTGACTGATTTTAAAATTACATATATAATTTAGTTAATCATAAATTACTAAATCGTAATTTACTAATTATGGAGGATATTTATGAAATTTGTTGGTAGAGAAGAAGAAAATAGAACAATTGAGAATATACTTAAGAAACAAGGTTATCAAGGATGCCTTATTTATGGTAGAAGACGTATGGGTAAAACTGAACTTGTTAAACATTGTCTTTTAAATAAGAATGTTCCAGTTATTATGCATCAATGTAAAGAATCTAGTGAAAAAGATAATACTGATCAGTTAACTAAATTGATTAAAGAAGTTCTAAATATCAACTATGTTTCTTTTGAGTCTTTTATTGACGCTACAAGATTTATATTTGAGTATTCTAAAGAACATGAAATCTATTTTGTTTTAGATGAATATCCATATATTAGAGAAATAATTAATGGATGCGATTCTGAGTTTCAAAAAATTATTGATGATTATGCGATGAATTCTAATATTAAATTCTTTGTCCTTGGTAGTTCTATCTCCGCGATGGAAGAATTACAAGGACATGATAGTCCTTTATATATGAGATTCTCTAACTCTATATTGTTAAAACAAATGGATTATTATGATTCATCATTATTCTATCCTTCTTTTTCCTTGGAGGATAAAGTTAGACTTTATGCCGCTTTTGGTGGAGTTCCATATTACAATGTTCAAATTAATCAAAAGCAATCTGTTAAAGAAAATATCATTCAAATTTTAAGTGGGCATTTTTCTGGACTTAAGGATTTTTTGGAAATATACCTCAAAAGTGAATTAAGAAAGATAAATAACGCTAACGGAGTTTTTGAAGTGATTGCACTAGGAGCATTCCATTTCACAGATATTCTATCAAAATCACATATAGAAAGCTCTGCACTTCTTTCTAATGTTCTTCAAAAACTTATCCAAATGGATTTAATTGAATATGTAGCCCCAATCAATGATAAGAAGAACAAACATAAAGGTGGATATAGAATAAGTGACTATGCTGTTAGATTTTATTATAACTTCATATATAGAAATGAATCAGCACATAATATATTAGATGATTCAATATTTTATGATAACTTCATTGATGAAGAATTTGAGAAATATACAGTTCCTATGTGCTTTGAATTAATAGCGAAACAATATTTAATTAAAGAAAATAAAAAAGGAAATCTTTCACCATTACTCTTAGATATTGGCACCTATTGGTATGATAATCCAAAAGAAAAGAAAAACGGACAGTTTGATGTTGTTGGCAAATGTAAAGATGGATATATCTTTTATGAATGTAAATTTATTGATAACAAAATTACAGATAAGCTTATCAATGAGGAGATTTCACAGGTTTCTAATACAAACCTTACACCAATAAGATATGGCTTCTTTTCTAAGTCTGGTTTTGATATTAGTGATAGTGATTCTTATTTGTTATATACCTTAGAAGATTTATATCGTTAATTAAAAGTAGTGTTCTATATTGATAAATTACAGCTTTAATACGAGCTTAAATCAATATTTGATAATATTACTTTGAAGTGTTAGAATAATATATATTCAAAGAGAAAATAATTAAAGCAATTAAAATAGTATTTATAATGTACTATTAACTTTAATTATCGCATTTAATTAAATTATAGTAGGGATTGAAGACATGAAATCATATGACAAAACAAATAAAATACAAAATAAATTAAATGATGTCATCAAACAAAAAGATGATGAAATTTTAAAACTACAAAATGAGAATGATAAATTAAAGACTAAAGTAGATGAACTCCGTAAAGAGAAATTTGATGCAGGTCAAGGTAAAGGAGAAGTTAATCACTTAAAGAGTGTTATTACAGATTTACAAAGAGATATTGCTACTTTAAAAAATAAAGTTAAGAAACTTGAAGGCAATGAAACCTTATCTCATTTTAGCGTAGAACAAAAAAGATTAATTAAAAATATACGTAGTTTATCTTATCCTAAATGGCCTGATATCGATGCTCTTGCTATTAAGTTCCAATTAGGATTAGATAATGTTATCCAAGTTGCGTATAAAATCAAAATTAATTCTATTTCTGATCGAGATTATTATACATATCTATTTAGAGATGATATTGTTGCTTTATTAGAAAAGGTTCTTCGTGTTTTAACTTCTACTTGTGAAGCATCCGCTTCTTATTATTTGCTTAATTTAATGAGCGGTAAAATAAAATTACCTGCCAAATTTTATAAGAAAGTACCATTAATGGGTGATAAGAAGGTATTAGAACATATCCTATGGTTAGTCAATCTAGAATCAAAAGGATATCATGGATCTAAAGAAAAAGAGAAACGTGTTTTAGTAGATGAAGAAACTAATGAAAGAAAGAAATATATTAATTTCTTTAATCTAAGTAGTGAAGAAAAATTAACTACTATATTTACAATGCTAGAATTTATTTATTCTGTATTTGTTGATGATGATAAAGAAACATACTTACAATCAGTATCTAGCTGTTGGTATAAAACTCTATAGTTTGCAATAAGTATATAGAGTTAATTTATTTTAATATCTTTGCAATGTCAGTTCTATTCTTCTTATATACTGCATAAAAGTCTAAATATGCATCATCATCTATAATTGGAATAGAAATTCTATTGGATGGAAGATTATTGTTTTTACTTACATTTGTTACAAATGAAGGAATAGAAGAATATTCATTTAATTCTTTTAGATTTTCTAATTTAGAGTTTTCAATAAAGTTTGAATTATGTAAGTTCTTATCTAATATCTGACGCCATATTCCAACAAAAGAGAAAAGTAAAAATGATTGTCCATCAATGTCGGAAAATTTTACTTCTTTCATTCCAGAAAGGAAATGAGTTTTAGGTATAGAAATAAATAGATGTTCTGACATTACTTTTTTACATACATAATTAGGATTATCAATTTTATTATTTATAAATATTAAATCAAATGTATTATCTTTTAATCCATTAAGTAAAGTAGTTTCTTCATCGATTGAAGTAATTACTTTTTCTTTTGATATACCCGCGGAAAATAACTCTGGGAATTTAAATAAAACACCAGGCGCAGTATAACCAATTGATATAGTTAATTCATTTTCTTTTAAAGAGCAAGCTCTTTTAATCAAAGAATCATTCATATTAACTATTTCTTTTGCGTATTGAAGAATTTCTAAACCATTTTCATTTAAAGTCATCTTATTAGCTTGACGATCAAATAAGGTTAAATCTAATTCATCTTCTAATTTCTTCATCGCTTTTGATAATGATGGTTGCGATAAATGAAGTATTTCACTAGCTTTTAAAAGAGAGTGAGTTTCACTGAAAACTACCAAATAATATAATAAAGAACTATCTATCATATAATCACCTACTATTCGATTTGATTATACTAGGTTTCTAAATTGATATATACACTTAATTAAAATATTTGTTAAATTATATATGAGGTGAGAAAGATGAAAAACTTAATTGTTTATTTTAGTTGGTCAAATACCACAAAAAATATTGTAGAAGAAATTAATAAAGAATTTTCTTTTGATATTGTTAGAATTGAAAGAAAGATTCCTTATTCATCTGACTATAATATTTGCGCATACAAGGAGGCTAAAGAAGAAGTGGATAAGAATATCCATCCAGAAATTAAAGCTTTAAATGTGGATATTTCTTCTTATGATAAGATATTATTATTCTTCCCTATATGGTGGTATACATTTCCAATGGTAGTTGGAACATTTATAGAATCTTTAAAAGGTTATAAAGGAGAAGTAATACTATTTGAAAATAGTTATACTAATGATAAAAAGTATCAAGATAACTCCTACAATGATTTTAAAAAGATTAATAAAGAAATAGCTCTTAGAAATGGTTTATTTAATAAACCTATTGAAGAACATATTAAATTTATAAAGGAGATGTGTTAATTATGAAATATTTTGATTTAAATAATGGTGTAAAGATTCCTTCTGTTGGATATGGAGTCTATCAAGTAACTAAAGATGATTGCAAAGAAAGTATCTTATTAGCCTTAAAAGCAGGTTATCGTCATATTGATACTGCACAATCTTATTTCAATGAAAGTGAAGTAGGAGATGCGATTATTGAATCTGGAATTAATAGAAGTGAATTATTTATCACAACTAAAGTATGGATTGATAATTATGGTGAAGGTAAAACATATGATTCAGTAATTGAATCTCTTGAAAAATTAAAATGTGGATACATTGATTTAATTTTACTTCATCAACCTATTGGAGATTATTATTCCGCGTATAGAGATTTAGAAAAATTATATGATAATGGCAAAGTAAGAGCGATTGGTGTATCTAATTTCTATCCAGATCGTTTAGTTGATTTATGCTTATTCGCGAATATTAAACCTCAAGTAAATCAAATTGAAGTTAATGTATTCTTCCAAAGAGATGAAGATCTTAAATGGGCAAATAAATATGGAGTAGTTATTGAAGCATGGGCACCTTTCGCGGAAGGTAGAGGCAATATGTTTGATGAACCTACTTTGAAAAGTATTGCATTAAAACATCATAAAACTATCGCACAAGTTATTTTAAGATGGTTATATCAAAGAGGAATAGTAAGTTTGGCAAAATCAATTCATGAAGCAAGAATTAAAGAAAATTATAATATCTTTGATTTTGAATTAGATGATGAAGATTTAACAAAGATTAAATCTCTTGATAAAGAAACTTCATCTTTCTTTGACCATAGAGATCCTAATATGGTTGAATGGTTTAAAAAGATGACTATTGAAAGAAGAGGAAAATAATATGAAGGCACATAAATTAATTTGCTTATGTTTATCATTATTAACTTTAGCTTCATGTTCTGGAGTAAGTTCATCAAGTACTTCTAATGAAACATTGAGTAATTCATCGAATACAGAGTTATTAAATACCAAAGCGATTGTTGTCTATTTTAGCGCAACTTCACATACAAAAAATGTCGCAACCTCAATAAGTGATTATATTAATAGCCCTATTTATGAACTTGAACCAGTTAATGAATATACTTCTAGTGATTTAAATTATTCAAATCAAAATTCTAGAGTAGTATTAGAACATAATGATCCTTCTAGACATGTAGAATTAGTAACTACTAGTTTTGAACATTTTTCTGAAGCTACATATATATTCTTAGGTGCTCCTGTATGGTGGCAAGAACTAAGTTGGGTTGTTGATGATTTTGTTAAAAACAATGATTTTTCTTCTAAAACTATTATTCCTTTTGCAACTAGTGCTTCTTCAGGTTTTACAACAACAAAGCTTCAAGGATATACCACTAACGCAACGTGGTTAGAACCTCAAAGATTTTCTTCATCTGCATCAACATCAACTATTACTTCATGGATTGATAATTTAGGAATAGATGTTAAATAAATTTTTTTAAAGATTGTGATTTAATATTGCAATCTTTTTTTGTTTTTTACTATTAAAATTAAAGGTTGTGATATTGAATAAATGTTGTATAATTTTAGTATAAAAGGAACAAAAAACTAGAACTTATTTATTGAAATTAGAATTATCGCATTGTTCCTTATGGTACCGTTATTAGTTTATGATAGTAAGTTAATCTATACATACTTACATCTTTCGGTCGATTAATCTATATAGTATAGGATGAGGATTAATCATTAGGCCCAGTTGATTAGAGAAAATTAAGCTTATTAAAGCGTGTTAAATAATATTTATTAAATTTATATGATTGCCTTAAAAGGTGTTTTTTAATCATATAAATAACAAAACTTATAATTGCAATTATATTATTTTTAACTTGGTTTTTACTAAGTTGTTTTTACTAAACCATAATTAATATAAAAAAATATTAAAGTGGTAGAAATAACAACAAAGTATACATAAAAGTATATTTTGTTGACAAAAAAGAAACAAATACAATAAACAAATATTAATTATGAAAGTAGGCTTTTAATAATAAATGAAATTATGGAACGCTATGATAATAATTAATATAATTGGCGTCATAAGCGATAATAAGAATATAATATTTTAACTAAAATGATTTAAAACACTTGTATTGTTAAGTAAAATGAAGCAAAATGGTTAAAATGGAGTTGATATTATGATTGATTATGTTCCTTATCTATTTTCAAAAAAAGATTTAATTAATAAATTTGAAAATGATAAACAATTTGATAATTGGATTTACAATTCAATTAAATTTAAAAGAATAAAAAAGATAAGAAATGGATTATATGTTTCTATTGATAGACAAGGAAACATGAATACAAATAAGTTTGAAATAGCTTCTAAAATATCTGATGATTCTTTTATATCATATCATGCTGGTCTTGAATATTATGGAATCGCTAATCAAGTATTTAGTGAACTAACCATAGGAAGTTCTACAAAATTTAATACATTCATATTTGATGGAGAAACTTATTCTTGTAAAGTAATTAAAAATTATGAACAAGTTACTTATATTCCTCAATCTCAAGTAAGAGTGGCTTCTTTAGAAAGAACGATAATCGATTGTATCGATAATATTAATCTTGCTGGAGGAATTGAAGAAGTATTAAATGCATTGGATCAAATTAAATTTATTGATGAATCAAAACTGCTTTTAGTACTTAAATCTTATAACCGAGTTTTGTTATATCAAAAAGTAGGATTTATATTAGAACAGTTTAAAGAAGAACTATCTTTAAGTGAGAAATTTTTTGAAGAATGTCAAAAACATTTAACTAATCAGGTTAAATATTTTTTAGAAGATGAATATGATTCAATTTCTTATAATTCTAAATGGAAACTTATGGCGCCAATTAATCTAAAAAGTAGATTATATGGAGGACAATAATGAACTATTCAAAATCTTATTTATCTGAATTATCAAATAAAACAGATTTTATTAAGGATAATCTTGAAAAAGTTGAAAGCATTAATTTTATGAAATTCAAAACACAATTAAAACCAGTTATAACTAAAAAAGATAAGTTTGATGTTAATGAGGCTAAAGAAATAGTTATCAAATATTTAAAAGAATTAATTATTTTTGATGAAAGTGAATTGCTATTTATAAAAGAGTTTAGAAATGGCAACTATCGACCTGAATTATTATTTGAAGATGAAAATATAATTATGAATATAAAAGCTCATCCCATGGCGTTATGGAGATGTAGAAAATAATAAAAAAAGGCACTTATTGAGGTGCCTTTTGACTTTCAGATTCAATTTGACTTAAGCTTTCTTTGATATATTCATCACAAACTTCTTGAGCATTACCGAATTTTACCATTTTACCGTTTTCAATCCATAATACTTTATTACACATGTTTTTTATTGCATCAATATCGTGGTTAACCATTAAAACAGTAGTTCCGTTACTCATCATTTCTTTCATACGTGCGGATGATTTTGCTTGGAAGTTCATATCGCCAACACTTAAGATTTCATCGACAATAAGAATTTCAGGATTAACTACTGTTGCGACCGCGAAAGCTAATCTAGCAATCATTCCAGAAGAGTAATTTCTAATAGGTACATCGATAAATTTTTCTAGTTCTGCGAAAGCAACAATTTCATCGTATTTGCTTTCTAAAAACTTTTGTGAATAACCAAGTATCGCTCCATTTAAATAGATGTTTTCTTTCCCTGACATATCAGGATCAAATCCTGAACCTAATTCTAGCATAGGTGCGATATTTCCTGCGACTTTGACAGTTCCATATGTTGGTTTTAAAATGCCTGAAATAATTTTTAACATAGTTGATTTTCCTGCACCATTATGGCCAATTAAACCAACTACATCACCAGGATATACATCTAAAGAAACATGACTTAATGCTTCAAATTTTTCAAATTTAATTTTATGTTTTAACAAATTAACAACGAATTCTTTCAATGATGAAACTCGATCGTTTGCCATTGTAAATTGCATTGTTACATCTTTAACTTCAATAATCTTTTCCATACAATCACCTATAAATGTAAGACAAATTTATCTTGATTCTTTTTAAAGATAAATAAGCCTAAAATTAATACTACTACTGAAGAAGCAATACAATATACATATTGCATAGGAGCAGGAGAACTACCACCTATTAAACATATACGAGCGAAACTAATATATTGATACATTGGATTTAAATGGAAGAGAACTCTATAACTTTCTGGAATAATAGTTTCATTATAGAAAATAGGAGTTAAATACATCCAAATCATACTTACGACAGTCCATAAGAATTGAGTATCTTGGAAGAAAGTCATTAATGTTGATAGAATTAATATCATTCCAAATATAAATCCTAAGAAACATAATAAATCGAATATAATTAATAACATAGACCAAGTAGGAACTGTTTTGGTTATTGCCATAACTATCGCAAGAGGAATTAATGTAATGATAAAATTAATTGATGATGATAATAATTTTGCTAAAGGATAGATGTATTTAGGCATATATACCTTCTTGATTAAATTAGCATTTCCTGTAATTGAAGTCATACCTTGACCTACGGCTTCATTGAAGAAATTGAAGAAGACAATACCGATTAATAAATAAACAGCGTAATTTGGTATATCAGTAGAAAATAGGGCAGAGAAAACAATGTATTGAACACCCATTGTTAAAAGAGGATTAATAAAACTCCATAAAACACCTAATACAGATCTTTTATATTTAACTTTGAAGTCACGATTTACTAATTGTTTTAACAAGAAATTATATTTAGTCGCTAGAGTACATAAAGCGACAACCATATTATTTTTATTGTGTTTACCTCTTATATAACCCCATACACAATATGAAGCGATTAAGATAAATAATAAAGATACGCTTAACCAATATATATTAATAAAAGTATTTGGAATAGTGATAGAAAAAGCTTCATGTGCAACAGCGAAAATAAGACCTACTAATGCCCAATAAATTAAAGCGATTGTTAACAAAAACTTTTTCGACTTTGATAAATCCATAAATACTCCCTTTCTTTTTTAACATTTGTTAGTTTACATTATTATAATTTTATTTTCAATTTTATTTTTAACTTTAATGAATATATAACAATGTTATATAGATAATTAATTTATATGAAATTTTGATAAAATATTGCTTTTTTAACTTTTTTTAGTGATGAAAAGGGTTTTATTGTGCTTTTTTTTACTCAATTACTATGTTTTAGTTTTTTTATGTGGTATTCTTATTCGGCGTGTTTAAAACACGTAAGAAAAAAATATTATATATAATTTAGTTTAATTTAACCTAGTTAGATTATATTAAAAAAAGTTAAGAAAGGAGAACCAAGATGTTAGATAATACAAGCACAATGGAAATCAAAGTGATTGCA
>CAVFKD010000041.1:0-9530 GCA_963623095.1 bacterium
ATCAATAATAATATTCTTATCAATTAAAGAAATATCATTAAATAAATCATTAATATTGATATTTAATGAATTTACATCAATATCTAATGAAGAAAGAACATCTAATCCGTTATCTAATAAATCAAAGATTAAAGAAATAATATCTTCATCTAATGAATAAGCTTCTTTAATTTGGTTAATAACATTCTTTAATGAATCTTTATCAAATTTAATATAAGAAGATTCAATATCAAAATAGAATTCATTATTGATGTAATTAATTTTAATAGATATAGGAGAAATAATTTCTAAACTGAAGCAAATAGAATCATCAACCTTTTTATAAGATATATTACCATTTACATTATATGTCTCTTGATCATAGACAATATCAAGATTAAATGATGTAGATATATCTTGGTTTTTAATTAAATTAAATGTATCAATTAATGAATCAATAATTGATTTTAAATTTACATATTCACTTTCATTGATATCAATATTAAATTCTTCATCTTGGCAAATAACAATATTATTATTTTCTTCAGTTTTAGAATCTAAAATTAAGTTATGATTTATTAAATTTAATTCTAAGTCATAATTAAATTTATTTGAACTTATAGAAGATAAATCAACTTTTAATGAACTTGAAGTTGTATAAATAGAATTAATAATAGATGCAAAATTAATTGTTTCTAATTCAATTGAAGGTAAATTTAAATCTGGTAAATAAGTGTTTAATACTTCTTTAGCTTCATCAAGGCTTAAACAAAGTTTAGATTGATCATTTAAATTTAAATATAATTTTTTATTAACGTAATAGAAAGATATATTTGCACTTATGTTTTTATAAGCAATGGATATTTCTCCTTGTAATGAGCTAGAGGAAATATCTTCTAAATCAGGTTTAACATTGATAGAACCATTTAAAGTTAATCCTTCAATATTAAAATTATTAAATGAAATATCATAATATCCATTATCTAATGAAGTAGTAATTTCATTAACAACATCAATTAAATTTAATGAATCTTGATAATTAACTTCTTCTAAAGATTCTTCATATGGTAATAAAGAAATATTTAATGTATCGTTATAATTTAAAACTAAGTTTTCATCATGAGTTAATTTAATTTTTCCATTTAAGATATTGATATTTAATGAATCAACATTAAATTCAATATAATCTTGATAGAAAGATAAATTATCAATGACATTAACTAATGTATTAAAGATTTGTTCTATTTCAATAGAAGGTAATTTAGTTTCTAAGTTAACATATTTATTAATTAATGAAATTAAATCACTATATGAAGTATAAGCTTTAAAATTATCACCAATTTCTACATATAAAATATCTTTATTTCCTTCGATAACTAAATTTATATCTTGAGAATTAATATTTATAACTAAATCAAATTTATATAAAGGTAATTCACTATTTTTTAAATCAACATAATAATTACCATTTAATCCAAATGGGATAAGTTCATTATTGATAGATAATTCTTTATTAAAGGAAATACTTCCTTCAAATCCTTTAACATCGACTATTTGTTTTATTTTAGTTGCGATAGGAACAATATTAGTAATTTCAGTAATATCAGAAGGAATTTCTTTAAATGTTAAATTATTATCTTTAACTACATTAAATACTGCATTTAATGAGTAAGATTCATAATTTAAATTCGCATCTAATCCTAAAATAGATATTGAAGAATTATCTTCATAAAGATGTAAGACAATTTTAGATTGATCACTAAATGGAATATTAATATCAACATATGATTCATCTTTAGAAACACTCATTGAAGATATAATCTTTGAAACAAATGGATTTTCCATTAAAGCCATTAATGAATCACTTGAGAATAAATCTTGTTCTCCTCCAATAAGAGTAATAACTTCTTTAATTTGATCTTTGCTTACTAAATAAGAAGAATTATCACTTAGAACATATGCATTAGAATCTGCATAGATAATATCTAATGCATCATTGATATCAACATAATATTTATTATTGCTTAGATCTAATTTGATCTTTAAATCCAAATCTTCATCATTTAATTTAACATTACCTTGTAATTGAAGGTTATTAAATACGCTTAAATCATCTCCTAAAGAAGAAAGATAATCCATCGCACTTTTCTCTTTTTCTATTTCACCTGTTTCAACTCCAAAATAAGGTTCAAAATATGGTTTTTCAACACATTCTATTGGACTATCATAATAAGTAAAAGTTTCTTCAAACTTATCAGAACAGGTTAATCCCCCGAGAATTGGTACTGTATAAACTTCTTCAACAGTTGATTTTTGAATTTCATAATCATCATTAATCGCGATAGTAAATTTAACTTCACTAAAAATTGGATAAGATGATGCTCCTGCCATATAAGCAACTTCTCTTACATATGCCGCGGTAGCACTTGTCGCGTCTAATGTATAAGAAAAATAATGTAATCCATCTTCTTTAAAGCCTTCATAAACGCCACTGACAAATGAGTTGTCGTTTATTGCATAATTGAAGATATCTCTATTTGTATGACCATAACGGTTCATATAATCTTTTTTTGATAAAGCTTCAACCTGGGATGAAGAATAATCCGCGCCTTCAATTGTAGGATTATTACCTTGTCTTACTAAATATGAATTTGCATTGGTATATCTTTGTTCACTTTTTTTAACAAATGTCGAAATTGTATTTGTTTGGAAAAATGTATCTTGATTATTAATAATTCTTCTAGTAGTAACTTGTTGATTATATGGAATACCTGCGACAGAGGCTAAAACATCACCAGAAGAAGATGTAAAAATATATTTACTCTCTTTAGCGAATTTAGTATTTGTTGCATACAAAACATTCTTATAAGAATTAGTTTCATCTTCTTTAACGAATTCATCAACTTTCTTAGAAGGCATTTGAATATATTTATTTAAAATACTCTCATCATTTGTATCAACAACTGATGTAGTTCCTCCCCCGTTGCTAGTAATCATCTTGATAGCGAAGCCTCCTCCGGCACCAAGTAAGACTAATCCTGCAACCGCGGCAATTACTCTTTTTTTCATAATTAATAATCTTTCTAACAGTCCAAAATACTGCTTTATTATCATATATGATTTAAGAAAAAAATAGTACAATAAAATAATTTTATTGTAAGATAATGGGTAAAATAAAACGTTTTCAAACAAAAAAGCCAAGATTATCGTGACCTTGGCTTAATTTTACCCTACTATTATTTTAAAACGATTCTTATTAGTACTTTAGTTTAATGTCATAAAGAGGACAAAGATGTTTAAATTATTCCATTTCTATTTTTCTTGAATCATGGCAAGTAAAATAGATTATTTGCCATTCGGATGATAATTCTTTAATTACATCAATAGCTTTAGAAAGTTTAGAAGGATCTAAGCTTTCAAATGGATCATCTAAGATAATACAAGAATCATGATCTTCATATAATGAATCTAAGATTGCGAATCTTAATGCAAGCATCATAATAGTTCTTTCACCTTCAGATAAATCTTTTGATTCACGATATTGACCATTAATATCATATTGAATTTCATAATCATAATTCATGCTGATGTTACTACCAATCTTTTCATAGATCTTATTAGAATATTTAATAAATGATTCTTTAATTGGTGAAATGTATTTAGCTTCCATTTCTGTATTAGCTTCACGTAGTATCTTTTCTGCCTTAGTCGCGATATCTACTTTCTTTTTATATACATTAATTAAATCTTCATTTTGAGAAATCTTATCTAACAATAATTCTTTTTGAGATATTCTTTCTTCATTTTGTTCAATTGATTCTTCTTTAGAAGATAATTCTAGATTCTTTAATTCATGGTTTTTTCTTAATTCTTCTACTTTAGAATCAAAGTCTTCAACAACAAAGCCATTTAAAGAATTCTCTTCTATAAATTTATTCTTCTTATCTGTTAAATTAATAATATTAGTTTTAGATTGTTTATATGTCTTAGTATCATTAATAACATTATTAGATGTTAATACAATATCAGTGACTACATCGATATTATGAGAAGATAATATAGATGTTATCTTATTACTATAATCTTTTAAAACTGATTCATTTGAAGTTTTATTAATATAGATTGGATTATATTCTTTATAGAAGTCTAAATCTTTTTTAAGATTATTTAATTGAGCGGTAAAGTCTTCATTCATGTTTAAAGAATATTTCATTAAAATAGATTTAATAAAATTGGTTTGTTCAATTTTATTATTTCTATCATTATCTTCTATTTGTTTATTTCTTTGATAATCTTTAGTTAAAGAATTATATTCATCTAGTTCTTTCTTATAAAGAGTATAAGAATCTTCAATATCAAATGAATAACCAAATTCTAAGAAATATGATTCTAGATTCTCTTTAACCTCATTTAAATCATTTATTAATTTATCATTATAAGAATTATCTTCATTATTATCTTTTTCTATTTGACTTAATAATTCTTTCATTCTTACTTCATAAGTACCAAATTCAATTTGATATTTAATAAAGAATGCATTTAATTCACTTTCTAATTTAGAAATAGAATCTTCTAATTCTTTTTTAAAACTTAAATATTTATTTTTCTTATTATTACATATGATTAAATAAATACCTAAAGTAAAGATAGTTAATAAGAATTTAACTATAAATGAAGGTTCTTTATATGATGAAGTTAAATTATTTAAAGAAGTATTATATTCATTTAATTTAGTTATTTCTCCTTGCATATGTGAAATAACATTTTCTGAAGGATATTCTTTAGATTTTACATTTAAAGATGAAGATTGTTTTTTATAAGCTAAATAATTTACATAATCTTTTTGTAATATCATTTCTTCTTTAAGATTCTTATTTTCAAATTTAAGTTTTAATTCATTATATTTATCTTCATTAAATGGAGTTAAATCTTTGATTGATGAAGAAGATAATTTCATATTAGCTTCAAATAAAGAAGAATAATCTTCTTCACTTAATACTTTGTTTTCTAATGATTTTAATTTACTAATATCAGAAGCAGTAATCTTAAATGAATTATCAATAGTTTTAGCTTTATTATATTCAGTTAGATATGATTCCAAGGTTTTAACTTCTTCATCATTTAATAAATCATGATGGTATTTATCTTCAATAGAAGTAACTATTTCATTTTCTTTACCAATATCTTTTGAAATTGATTCAATAGTTGTTAATTGTCCTTTTTTAATACTTAAAGATTCATATTTCTTTTGTTCTTCTTCAATATCTTTTAATTCATTTTTAATATTTTCTCTTTCTTCATAAAGAGATTTTAAATTAACTTCTAATTTATTTAATTCTTCTATTTGGTTTTTATTAGCTTTATTTTGTTCTTGTAATTCTTTGATTTTAAATGGATAAGCATTTTCATTCTTTTTCGCAGTAGGTTTCTTATCTCTTAAATCATCTAAGATAGAATTAATAGTTTCTTCAAAAGAATTTTCTTTATCTTTATCTAAAACTACATTACCTATTTTCATCTTGATTGATTCACTTGAAGCAAAATCTAAATCATAAGATGAAATAAAATTACATCTTTTAAATGAATATTCATCAATACCTAATATTAAATTACCTAATAAAGATGAATCTTCACCTTGTAAAGAAGCTAAATTCTTAGATAAGAAAGATTTTAAGTTAACACCTAAGTGATCATATATTTTTAAAGTATCTTTGGAAGGTGAATCTCCAAAGGTTCTTTCAATACGATATTCTTGATCATCAATTGAAATAACTAAAGATCCTCCATATATACCACCTTTATATGGTTTATAATGCTTACGTTCATAAGATTTAGAAGTAGATTTTTCAAGTGAATATAACATTGCTTTAATAAACATGGCAAGAGTTGTTTTACCTTCACCATTATTAATACAAAATGAATTTAAGGAAGAATTAAATTCAAATACTTTGTTAGAATAACATCCAAAGTTAGTAATATTAGCTTTTATAATACGCATATTAATATTCCTCCTTCATTAATTTAGATAAACCATAATTAATGATTTGTTCTTTTGTATCTTCATCTAATGAATCATCAGATAAGACTTTATTAATAAACATATTTCTTAATGAATTCTCATTTTCATTGACTTCATAAGTTAATTTTAATTTAGATTCATTTTTAACTTCTAAATAATAACGATATTCATTAAACGTAGTCTCTATTTCTTTAGCGTCTAATTCAAAATCAGATATACCTACTAACTTTATTTCAGTTAAATTAGGTTTCTTTTCCATTAATCTATTTTTAATAAGAGTTTTTATTTCTACTTCATTCTTATTTGTGACATCTATATCAAAGTTTTCAAATTCATAATTAGACATCTTAACAAATGTAGTAGTATTGGTATCTGTATCAAGAACTAATATACCTTTTTCTCCTGTTTCATCAAATCCTCTTCCCATTACTGAACCAGGATAAGCATATTTACCTTGTCCAATTGAACCTGTAGATCCTTTATGGATATGACCTAAAGCAAAATAAGAAATATTTTTAGATTCTAATTTCTTTAAATCAATATAATTATTATCTCTAGAATTAAATATATCACCATGTAACATCATGATATTAAATTTATCATTAGTAAAAGAAGGATAATTATATAATAAAGAATTATCTTTATTTAATTCATATCCTATTATTCTTACATTACCTTTAATATAAGATGATACACCTTCAAATGTATGTAAATTAGGTATTTCTTCATTACAGTTAGATAATGAATCATGATTACCTCTTATATAATAAAAATCAATATTAGAATTCATTTTAATAGTATCATAAAAGAATTTCTTATCTTTGATTTTAACAGCGTTCTTATCAAAGATATCTCCAGACATTAATATTGTATCTATTCCCCTTTTATTAGCGAAATCAACAATATTAGTAAAAGCATTTCTTAATTTGTTATTAAGCTCTTCTTTTTTTAAATCTGGTAGACGATCAAATTTAGAACCTATATGTAAATCTGCGAAATGTATAATCTTCATGTTATCACCTCAAAATATCTATAAATATATTACCATTATTTATAAATAATGTTAATCACCAATAATTGAAAATGAGGAAGAAAATTATTCATTATATGAGATAGCAAAGTCAGAATTGCGCTTAGCGTTAGGTGAACTATCCGAACAACTACGCAAAATAGAATTATTAAGTGATTCTTCTAACTTATTTTCTATTACATTATCAGGAAATATAGTTACCTTTAAATAATCTCTATCTATTTCTACTCTTTTAACTAGATTATTAAGTATAGCTACTTTAGTTTCTTCACTATTTGAATCTAAGTCTTTAAACTTAAGTAGATATTCATAAGTATCTACTAAATCAAGTTTAGTTTGTTCTTTAGATTTTAAATAAGATATTTCAGTATTAGTTTTATCTATTGTATCTTCTAATTCTTTAACTTTATCATTTAAGGTTTTAGAATACATTCCATTTTGTATCGCTACCATAATGTTTGATAATTTAGTCTTATCTGAATTTAATTTAGTTTCTAACTTATTAATCTCAGTATTAGAATCTATATTTGAATTATAGAATTCACATATAGAATGAGTTAAGTTTTCTATATTATCTTCATTACTAAAATAATTACATACTTGTTCTATTACTTTAGTTTCTATATCACTTTTCTTTAATCTTCTAAAATAAGCATTATTATCTTTACATTCATAATATCTATAATTCATATTACATTTATTACTAGATCTTCCTATGTAGGAAGCTTTAGTAATTGAATCTACTAACTTATTAGTTAAATAATATTTCTCTCCTCTTTTATCTCTTGTAACATGTTTATTCTTATCTAGTATTGAATTAGCTTTATCAAATAAATCTTTATCAATAATAGGTGGAACTATATTGGTATAGATTTCATCATTAAACTTAGCTATACCAATATATTTTTCATTTCTTATTATCCTTCTAATTTTCGATATAGACCATTTATAACCATTGTTAGTAGAAATACCCTTAGAGTTTAAAAAAGAAGCTATATCGTTTAATTTGAGGCCTTTTAGAATAGATTCAAATATCTCTTTTACAACATTTGATTCATATTCATCTATTACATAATGTTTATCTTTTATTTTATAGCCATATATACAGGCTCCACCTGTATATTGGCCTTTCTTTCTTGATTCTTTATTTCCTCTTTTAACTTTCTCTGCAAGTTCTTTAGAATAATATTCAGAATATCCAATTAACATTGATTCCATCAATATTCCATCTGGTTTATCAGATATGTTTTCAGTAGCACTTATTACTCTTACTCCGTTTAAACCTAAGATATGTTTATAAGTTTCAGATACATATCTGTCACGAGAGAATCTATCTAACTTATAAACTATTACATATTGAAATTCTTTATTGTAAGAATCTTGAACCATTTTAAGAAATGATGGTCTATCATCAGTTCTTCCTGATATGGCTCTATCAATGTAATGATTAATTATTTTATATCCTTGATATTCTGCAAATCTATTAATCTCACTTATTTGACCTTCAATAGATTGTTCAGTTTGTTTATCGCTTGAATATCTAGCATATAGTACTGCAATCTTTTGATCCATTAGATTTACCTCCCATTAGTAATGTTAAGTTCTTTTGTTCTTTAGATTCTCCATATAAAGTTTTAAATACACATGTAGGAGTAAGATTATCTAATCTTCCTCCAACTCTTGAATATTTAATTAACTCCATTGCTAGATATTCTCCTAAGTTTTTAGGTTCGTATGAATCTATCATAATTTTTTGTTTGTCTATAATATCAATCCTCCTTCTTTTATTTTCTTTTTTTAAGTTCACATAAGGAATAGAAAGAAGTATTACTATATAACTTAAGTTAGTAATAATATATTTATTAAATTCACGTGAATTTAAATAATACCCTTTATATTCCCCTATAAATAATTTGAGAGAGTAATTATTTCTTATAGTTCATCTTTCCTTTCTGTGATTTAAAATTGTTCCCTCACTATATAAGTCCACAAAAAATGACACTTTGTCGCCATATTTTAAGAAAAATTTTAAAAAGCGTAAAAAAAGACGGAAGATTTTTGAGTCTTTCGTCTTATGTTTTTATATTAAGCAATTACAGCTTATTTATATGAATTTATTATAGAAACATCACATGGTAATCTTACAAGAATAACGTCATCTGGGTATCCCAGTGTTAAACTTGTTTAAAGTGAGTTGGTGCCATCGTGCGCCATACTCTTATCCTGTTTCTATTTTCGGATTAATTTAAATTATCTTAATGGGCCAAATTCGTTTTCTATAACCCTTTGTAAATCATCTATAGTCTTAATTTTAGTCATTTGTTCTGGTTTTAAATCACATTTAAATCCAGCTCCTGTGGCTCTATGTTCATTATCATCATTTCCTCTATTGTGTAAATTAACAACAACACCATTATGATTAATTTTCTTATTCTTAAAATCTATATTTTCAATTTTAATGCAATAAACGTAAATATCATTTGGAGCTATTCCTAAGAATAG
>CAVFKD010000042.1:0-9320 GCA_963623095.1 bacterium
TACCTAGACCTCCAATTAAGATTGATTGACCTTTATTTAATTGGAATGTAATAGGTTTAATTTCATTTCTAGGAATCATATACTTTAAGGTATTTTTATCGACTAAAGTTAGATATGAATCACTTGGAATATCTCCTGGAGTATCAATTACTTTTAATTTAGATTCTATCGTAACATCAATCTTATCTAAAGTTGTTCCTAGATATGGTGAAGTAACAATAAAGTCTCTTTTATTTTTCGCATAATGTTTAATCATCGCATTAATTAAACTTGATTTACCAACTGATGAACTACCGATAAAATAGACATCTTTCTTATTTGATAAATAATTTAATGCTTCATATAATTCATCAAGTCCATAAGAAGAATAAGATGAAGTTAAGATAACTCCTTTTGGATGAATGTTTTCATGTTTTAATTTGATATAAACGAATTGTTTAATCTTATCATCACCCATTTCTTTAGGTAAGATATCTCTTTTATTTCCAACGATTAAGACAGGATTATTTTTAATGATTTTATCAATATTTTTAATCATTGAAGATTCAATATTAAATAAATCGATCATATAAACAATTAAGCAATGTTGCTTAATAGCTTTTTTTAATAATTCTTCATACTTAGGAGCGATAGAACTAATATCTTGATATTTTTCTCCATAATGTTTTAATCTGAAACATCTTTGGCATAAACTATGTTCATCAAAATCAGATTTTGGAGTATATCCTTCTAAATTTGGATCAGTATTTTGAAGTGGTAAACCACATCCTAAACAAGATTTAGTTGCCATAATTTATCTCCCTTTCTTTTAATATTCCTTTTTTTTCTAGTTTCTTTCTAATTCTTTTATCAAAGAAACGATTAAATGTAGTTGTAGGTTGATCTCTATCCACCAATTTATCAACTAAACATCCTCTTACTTTTAAAGCATTAGAACATTTAATATCAGTGACTGTTTGATCACCTACCATTAAGATTTCTTTTTTATTTAAGTTGTGTTTTTTAATGAATTTATTTAATCTAAATGCGAATGGTTTTAATGAATGAAATGAATATTCAACTCCTAATTCATCCGCGTATTTTTTTACTCTTGCTTCATGGTTATTAGAAACAATAAATATTGTTAATCCAATACCTTGTAATTTAGATATTAATTCTTTAGCTTCATTCGAAGGAACTAATGCATCAAATGCATCAAGAGTATTATCTAAATCTAATAATAATACCTTAATACCATTATCTTTATAAAAAGATAAAGGGATTTTATATATATTTGATGCGTAATAAGTAGGTTTAAAACATTTCATAAATTTACCTCTTTAACATTATACATAATTTATTTAATTTATTAAATAAGATTATTTTCAAGAAAACATTTACATTATGATATATAATAAATTAGAAATAAATTAAATTTAGGAGTTTGATATTATGAAAAAAATTAAAAATATATTATTATTAAGCGCGATTAGTTTAAGCTTTATTGGTTGTTCTTCCTCTTCATCATCACATCTAACTACTATTTCTTATCATTCAGAAGTTTCTAAATATGATAAAGATGGAATAAAAAAGAATGTAGAATGTTACTTATTATCAAAAGAAAATAAAACTAATGTTGATTTATATTTCTTTGATGATGATAATCAAATCCCATATATTGAATTAAATGATGCTTTTAAAATGAGAAAAGAATTATTTGATACAGGTTTAACATATGAAACTAAAGGTAAATCTAATTACTCTATTTCTAATAATTCTAAAGAATTTGTTGTATCTGTTAATGATTATAGATCTAGTGTAACTTTTGATATTGAAAATCAAAATATTTATTTCCCTAATATTGGTTTATTCCAAGCATATTCATACAATAAAACTCCATATGATATTTTATGCTTTGATGTTGAACAATATGATGATATTAAATATGTTAAACATCAAAAATATGGATTTACTGATGATGTAAAAGCATATTCTTATAATGGTTCTTCTATAACTCTTCCTTTAAAAGATTATGATATTCCAATGTATTATTCCAATAATAAAGCATATATTCCATTAGATTTATTTAATAATTTCTTTGTTAGTTACACATATAATAATTTCCTTTATAACGGAGATGCAATATATGTAACAACTGGAATAAATGATAATCCTCAAGAATATTTAGATAGTTATTATGAAGGTAAAAATGCATCTTCTTCACGTAGTCAAGAACTCGCTAATTTTACTTATAATTCTCTATTATTAAATCTTGATTATCAATACGGATTAAAAAATATTCATAAGATTAGTTCTTTTAGAGAAGAATTTAAAGATTTAGGTTTAGAAAATGGATTAAAATCTACTTCAAATGAAGAATATATTAATGCGCTTTATAGGGTTATTTATAATTGCTTTGGTGATGGTCATTGTTCATTTGTTAGAAAGTCTTCTTATTATGGAAAGCAAGATATCAATACAATGTTAAAAAATGATAATTATTTAAATATGGGTATCGCGGATATATCTTATAATGGATTAGAAAATAGATCACTACGTCAAAATGCAGTTGCTTCAAATGAAAATTATGGCAAAAGTTATTATGAAGATGGCGATACTGCTTATGTAAGATTTGATCAATTCTCTTTATATTCTTCTATTCCCGATTATTATTCTACCGGCGTAGACGGAAGCGAAAATGATGCTTTTGGTATTATTATTTATGCGAATAAAAAGATTAAAGAAAACCCTAATATTAAAAACGTAGTTGTTGATGTAGCAACTAACGGAGGTGGGGAAGAAATGGCTTTAATATATGTTTTAGGATGGATGCTAGGAAATCAAACTAGAATTTCAATTGAAAATCCTTTAACTCATGGAAATGCTACAACATATTACCAAGTCGATGTCAATTTAGATGGTCAATATAATTTAAATGATGATACTTTAGAAAATTATAATAAATTTATCTTAACTTCTAATTATTCTTTCTCATGTGGAAATGCTTTACCATGTTTTGCAAAAGACTCACAAAAAGTAAGAATTATTGGTCAAACTTCTGGAGGAGGATGTTCCCAAGTTTTCCCTCTTATCACTACTGATGGAACAACATTTAATATCTCCGGAAATATGGTTTTATCTTATGAAAAAAATTCTCATTATGAGCATATAGATAATGGGGCAACTCCTGATTTTGTAATCACTGATAAAGAAAAGATTTATGATCGTTCTTATACGACTAAAGTAGTTCATACATTTACAAATATTTAGCATTAAAAAAGCAGTTCACTTTCAAAATGAACTGCTTTTAATATGTTTTTAAAGTCCTGGGAATGGAGGAGGAGTAGGAATTGAACTTGCTTCAAATGAAGTAGTTACACTTGATGTAGTTAAATCAAGATTTAAATAATATTTACCTGAGAAAGTTGAAATTTCTAAACAAATTCCTCCGTCTTTGATACTGACATTCATATCATTGAAGCTTACTATTGTAGATTCATCAATCGCAGCTTGATAATTTAAACCAGTAGAATCTTTTGAGAATACTAATGTTTGATCATTAATTGTATATGTACCATTGAATTTAGAATAATCTATAAATGATAAACTTCTAGATAATGTAGTTACATTTTCTCCATCAGTATAAGTCATTCCATAAGTTGTACCTTTAGTAATAACTAATGAACCAGTAGATGTAGTATAAGTAATTGAAGTATCATTTTCTTCAACGGAAGAATATTCAATCTTTGTTCCATTGACTAATACTTCATTATTACGGATTAAAACAATGTTTTCTTTAGCTTCATCAGTATAAATACCCCATGAATTAACTAAAGTACTATCATAATAACTTAATGTACCAATTGAAACATGATCTTCATAAACATTTAATGCAATTTTATTATTCTTATAAGTAAAGATAATTTGAGCGACATAGTCACCCATTTCATTTGTAACAATATAATATGGATATTCAACATCTCTATCTAAACCTGTATTATCTGCATTAGTTGTATCTAAAGTTAATTTACCTTCAGAACTAATTTTGATATTTTCAATACCATAAGTTCCATATGCTGAATAAGTTCCTACAATGGAAGTAAAGATATCTTTTTTAACATAATATTTAGATTCAACATCATCTTCAACTAATACTGTTGTACCATATAAGTTATTCGCGATAACAATTGAAGTACCTTTTAAAGTTAAAGCAAATTGAGTTAAAGTATCTTCACTTGGTTGATATGAAGCAAAATTATATTCATATTGTTTTGTACCAATAGTTACATAATTTTCATCGATTTTTAATGTATCAACGCCATTGCTTGAATAAGTTCCATAAACTTTTTCTAAAGCTTCTTTTGTATAAACTGTTCTAAAATCATCATTATCATTATATGAGAATAATCCAATAGTTTGATTATCAATAAATAATACATTATCGCCTATTTTTAATGAAGGATAACTTGAACCATGAGAATATTGATAAGTTGCTTGACCTTGTTTATCACCAATTACATAAGTTAAATCGTCATTGATAATAAAGGATTTAACTTCACCATCTTCATGAATATAATAAGTATGAGCGAATACTTCTTTAAATTCATTGTCGTTTAAATAATAAGAAGATTTATTATCAACACTTACTTTAATTGCAGTGCCATTTTTTTCTGGAGTTACAATATAAGTTTTGTTATCTTTAACAAAAGAAATAGCTTTTCTATTATCGGAAATAACATAACTAAATGTTGTAGGTTCTCCATTAACTTCTAATGTATATTCTTCTGTTTCCCAATCTAATAAATAAGCAATAGTTGTAGTTTTATCAGTATATGTACCTTGCATTTCTGAAGTATCATCAATTGGATAGATGGTAGTTTTGCCATCAACTTCATAAGTAATATAGTGATGGAAGATACGGATTTTAACTACTTTTTCTTCAATTGTTGATTCAACATAGAATCCATTTTCATCATTTTTGATTTCTAAAGTTCCTTCTTTTTCACCATAATAAAGAATTCCTTCTTCTAAATCTGCCCCAATGGAAATAGTATTTGTTCCATCAAATATTTGAAGATTTTGAATAATACCAAAGTCTGTTACTGAATTATCATATTCATAAGTGCGATCATAAAAACGAACTCTATTTTCTTCTTTAATAAGTTGATATTCACCCCATGAATCACCATCAGAGTCTATTTCTTCATAAGTGATATAAGATTCTTCTTTTGTACCTCTGATTCTTGTTTTTCCTAACCAAGATTGTTCATAAGACCAACTAGTTGTGCTGACATGGTCAGTAACAAAGCCATTACGAGAGGTATCAAATTCATTGCTTATAACATAATAAGTATTGTATTGATCACTATCACCATAAGAAGAATATACACCTTGATATTCTGCGATATCAGGTTGATATGTTCCAAAAGGCATATAACCATTTGAAAAAGCTTCTTGGAAATGTAATAATCCATCACCTTCTAAATCAACATAAGCTCTATAAGTAGTACCTTCATTATATGCACCATCAAAATATAAAGTTAAAGTTGTAAGTGATGAAGAAATTTTTTCTTCTTTAATAGAAGTAGGTTTTAAATTAAAAGATGTATTTGGACCTTCTAATACCGCGGATTTAGAGTTAATAGTTAAAGTACCATTAATACCATGGAATGTGCCGCATAAATAATATAATTCACTATCTTCTAAATGAATTTCAGGTAGTGAAGATGAACTAGATGTACTATCACTGGATGAAGTAATAACGCTAGAAACTTCGTTTCCACATGAACTTAATATGACAGATGATAATACTAATGCGAATGTCGCGAATAATTGTTTATTTTTCATATTTTCCCCTTTTTTGACAATAAAAGAATACTCTTTTTTAAATTTATTAGTATAAATAATTTATTATTAAATTATTAAAGCGCTTACAAATTATTAAATATGTAAAAAATTAGTATATAATTAATTTAATTTAAGAGGTAAGTCTATGAACAAAAAATTATTATTAACATTATCGTTATCTTTATTATTAAGTTTCTCTTCCTGCGGAGTTTCATCTTCAAATGTAAGTTCTTCTAGTTCCAAAGAACCTATTTCATTAGTTGATGAAGGAAGTATTACAAAAACAATTAATGCAAAATCTTTTTATAATAGCAACGAAGAAGGTTCATTAAATATCTATTATTTTGATAATAAAGATGTTCCTTATGTCAATTTAAAAGAATTTTATGAATCTAGTTTTATTGATTCAGCATTAGATCATAAAAAGATATTCTCTGTTGAAGATAATATAGTCACTAATTTAATAAGCAATGCGACAATGGAATTAGATTCAGTCAATGATTTACTTATTTTTAGTGATTTTGATATGTTTAATAATATTAATGGTAGTACTTCTTTACCAGATGATATTTTCACTGTTTCATTTTATGATCAAAATTTAATTTCTATTGATCAACAAAATACTTCTTATACAAAAGGTGATGATATTGTTATTGATTTAAAGAAATATGATAGCAATATTATTTCTTATAACAATGAATGTTATATTCCTTTTTCATATTTAGAAGCAATCTCTATTTCCCAAAATTATTATCGTTATGTATTTAATGGGACAGATATTTATAATGTTAATTTAAATTTGATGATCAATAATAATGATACTTTAAATTCTTATGGTAAAGCTTATTATTCAGGGGCTTATAATCAAAACAATCAAAGAACTAGTGATTATGCTTCATATTTTTATCATTCATTCTTATTTGAAATGGAATATTTTAATGGTAAATTACCTTCTTTAGGTATTACTGATTTAGATGCTAAATTAGACGAGCTTGGTTTAAAAGAAAAACTTTTATCATTAAACTCTTCTACCGCGGATAATGCCCTTGCCAAAGTAATTAATCAAATATTTAATGATGGAGGCCATAGTTGCTTTAATTATCGCGGCAATACTGTCAATTATGATTCTACCATTAATGATCGTTTATTCTCTGATTTAAAAAAATATGATACTAAATATCAAACTGTTTTAAATACTTATACTCAATTAACTTATGAACGTGGTTCATTAAATCAAAATCTTGATATCTCTGGTTCAACCGCGATTATTAGATTTGATGATTTTAATACCACTAATGAAATTATTGATTTAGATCATATCTCTTCAAATTCTTCAACTTATGGAATTATTTATAATTCATTTAAAGAAATTTCTTTAAATCCATCAATTAATAATGTTGTTTTTGATCTAACTTGTAATTTAGGTGGAGATTCAACTGGTTTAGCCTTTGCTTATTCATTTATAAGCAATGATCCTATCAAAGTTAATATTGTTAATCCTGTTACCAACGCTCATTTTACTGAAGCAGTAAAAGTCGATAATGATTTAGATAATGATATTAACGATAATGATTCATACGAAGGTAAATATAATTTTTATGTAATGACTTCAAATGCAAGTTTTTCTTCCGCGAACATGTTTGCGTTACTTGCTAAAGATAATTCAAAAGCAAAGATCATTGGTCAAAAATCTTCTGGAGGAGATTGCTCTATTAGAAGTGGTATTTCAATTGATGGAACTTCATTTAATATGTCTTCCACTTTAAAATATGTCTTTAATGATGGAACTTCTGCAGACGATGGAATTGAACTTGATTATTCATTGGATTCATCTTATTTTTATAATTCTAGTAAATTAGATACTTATTTAAGTTCTATTAAATAACAAATAAAAACGCTCATTGAGCGTTTTATTTTTAGTCTTGAGATTTACTTGCTTCTTCAAATTTAGCTTTCATAGTTGGGTTATTTTTTGTTAATTTTTTGATACTTAAATCTTGAGCTTTTTCATTCGCGAGTCTTAAATTATTTGAAACACCAAGTAAGTTATCTTTCATATCTTGTAAGTTCTTAATTGCTTTATCGATATCTTCAATACTCTTTTCAAACTTTTTAGTCGCTAAAACGTAGTTATGATTGAATTTGTCTTTAAAGTCATTCATCGCATTTTCGAAGTTCGTAACATCGATGTTTTGTTGTTTATATAATTGAAGAGCTTTTTTATCTTCGATTGATTTTGCCGCGGCATTTCTTAATAATGAGATTAATGGAATAAAGAATTGAGGTCTAATAACAAACATCTTTGGATATTTATGAGATACATCGACAATACCTTGATTATATAATTCACTATCAGATTCTAGTAAAGAAACTAATACAGCATATTCACAACCTTTTTCGTTTCTATCTTTATCAAGTTCTTTAAAGAATTCTTCATTTTTATGCTTTTTGGCTGTCTCATCGGCTTCATTCTTCATTTCAAACATGATAGAAATATATTCTACTCCATCTTGATAATCTCTAAAGATGAAATCACCTTTTGATGAAGATTCTTCAGAAACTTTATTATCTTTGTCAAAATATGCATTAGGGAAAGCCATTGGGCGAACTTGTTCAAATGAAGTGCGACAATGTTGTTCTAAATTTTCACCAATCATCTTAGTTGACATTTTTGTTTTTAAATCTTTGTAATAAGCAATTTGTTCATCTTTTGAATTTAATTCTAATTGGTGTTGTTTATTTAATGCTTCTTCTTTTAAAGAATTTTCCATATTAATATTATCGAGTTTATTTTGTAAGGCAGCAATTTCTTGCTTCTTATCATTTGATAATTTATTATTTTCTTCTTTTAAAGCAGTAATTTCTTTATCGTATTGTGATTTTAATTTTAATTCATTAGTTTCATTTTGTGCTTGATAGGTTGATTTTAAAGATTCAACTTGAGTTTTTAATATGGCAATTAATTCATCTTTAGAAGCCAATTCTTTAGTGTTTTGTAATTCTAAATCAGTTAACTTTTTAGAATAAGTTTGATTTACTTCGTTTTCTTTAGCTTTAATAGAAGAATCCATTTTTTCTTCAAACGCTTCAATTTGAGCCTTTAAAGAAGCAATTTCATTATCTTTTAAAGATATTGCATCTTTAGCTTCTAAATCTTTTTTAGCAGCTTGATTTTCTAATTGTAATTTTAATTCATTGATTTTTGAATCATATTCTTTTGATGTTGATTCTATTTGGATATTATATTTTTCTTCAAGGTTTTTTGTCGCATTATGAATATCTTCTTCATAAGCGCTATTCTTGACTTGGTTTAAGATAGATGCATAATCAGCATCATCTACGCTAAAAACTTTTAAACAGTGAGGGCATTTAATTTCTTTCATATATAATTTCTCCTTTACGCTTTTATTATAATAATTAGTATGGGACTTTTTTGTCACATAAGAAAAAAATCAGTCAAATAATTAACTGATTTTTAAGAAATTATATTAATC
>CAVFKD010000043.1:0-9049 GCA_963623095.1 bacterium
CTTTGACTTTATAATTACCATTAACAATTTCTAATAAACCTTCTTTAACTTGTAAATCTAATTTTTCTTTATAGATATTATTTAAATCTACTTTAATTCCTTCTTTTAATCTTAATCCTAACATTATTTGATAATATTGTTTATCTTCATTGGATAATTTTTCTTCATAGATTCTTCTTTTGCCCTGAATATAATGATCTAAAGATTTAGTATTATCATATCTGATATTATCTATATAACCAGAAGCTCCTATTCCAATACCATAATAATTATTATTTCTCCAATAAACTAAATTATGTTTAGATTCATAACCTTTTTTGGCAAAATTACTTACTTCATATCGTTCAAAACCATGCTTTTTAAGTTCTTGTACAATTAATTGATACATGGAAGAAACAATATCTTCATCTTGTTCTTTTATTCCTTTAACGCCAAATATCGTATTATCATTGACACTTAAAGCATAAGAAGAAATATGAGTGATATCTAAAGATACAAATTTTTCTATATCTAATTTTAATTCATCAATACTTTGAGTAGGTAAACCATAAATTAAATCAACATTAATATCATTAATATTATTTTCTTTTAATAAGGAAATGACATTTTTAACCATATTTTCATCATGATGTCTTCCTATTAATTTAATTAATCTTGGATTAAAACTTTGTACTCCTAAAGATATTCGATTAACATGATGCTTTTTTAATAATTTTATTTTATTTAAAGTTAAATTCTCTGGATTTGCTTCAAAAGCATAAGAAATATTATTTGTTACATATGGATCTATTATAGAAAGCAAAAACTCTAGTTCATCATCATTTAATGAACTAGGTGTTCCTCCTCCAATATAGATTGAAGTGATATTATTTATATCATATTCTTTTAATTCTTTTTGTAATTCATTTAAATAAGCAATAACTCTTTTTTGATTATATACTTCTTTGGCAAAATCACAATAAGAACAAATATGTTCACAAAAAGGAATATGAATATATAATCCTTTATTCTCCATCGATGTGTTCAATGTTTTCCTCTTCTTCTTTAATTCTTTCTTCTTCGAGGTTACCAAGTTTTGCTTTTACATTTTCTTCAGCGACTTCTTTTTCATCTTTTTGAGGTGCTTCTTCACCTTTTAATCCTGGAATATATTTTCTTAATAAGTAAACAACTAAACCTATAACTAAAGCTCCAATAACAACCCATACAATGTTTAAATAAGCTGGGTATGAATCTAATAAATTAATCATAATTATTCTTCTCCTTTTTTATTTTTAATCGGTGTATAAACAAATTTATTTTTTACATTTTCTTTTTTATAAAAACCAAGGGACGCTAAATTGTCCATACTGGTTCTTGCCGTTTCATAAGCACACGAAGCATATTCTTTAAATTGATTGATCGAATAATATTTTCCTAACGTACAATGATGAGAATAGAATTCGGCTTGTGAACGTCTTAATGTTGGATATAATTCAAGAAGATGACTTGCAACGACTGATGCATCTTGTTCATCTAATCCAACTGGCATAACAGGTAAAGATACTTTTTGTTCATATTCAAGTTGGCTTGATGAATTTGTTTTATTTTGATAATAAGCTTCATCGACTGAATATGGTTTAATATATCTTTCTTTATTAATAATTTCTTCTTCAGTCGAAGAAATATTATTTAATTCATTTGATATCTCTTTAGAAGATATTTCATCAATGAGTGAAGATATGATATTAACTTTTTCATTAATATATGGTAAATAATGATAAATAAAATAAGTTAAATCTAATTGAAGTTCACTTTCTAACATCGATGAAGATAGTTTCTTCATTAATGAATCTTCAAGTAAACTTTCAAAATTGATAATAAAAGCTAAATCTTCAATAAAGTCATGTCCTAAAACAAACTTAAATAATATTAAAGCTACTTCTTCATTAAAATAATCAAATGGTTTGATATATAAAATATAATAATAAGCGATCAAAGCATTTGTAATATTTAATTCATTATTGTTAGAAAGATATTCAAATAATGAATTCATACATTCACCAATACTATCTTTAGGACATCCTTCATAATGTTTACCCATAAAGACATGATCTTTAATTTCATCAATATCTTCTTTTCGATAATAAGAATTCATTGATGAATAATCAATTTCAATCCCTCTTAATTTTGTATAAATCAAGCATAGAAGTTGTTGATTGATTGGAGAACTACTCTTTGATTTAAAATAAATTAATGTATCTAAATATCTTTTTAAAACTAAATATTCTAAAGGCATATTAGGATATGTACCAGAAATTAAACTGGATAATAAATTGATATCAACATTAATACCATAGATATCTTTTAAAGTAGAAAGAATATTTGTATATGATGTAAAGCTTATTTCACCATATAAATCTTTGTTCTTTAAACTTTCCATTTTATATTTTAATTCTAATTTTGATAATCTTTTTTCAAGCGATATTAAAGTATAACTTAATTTAGGAGTAACACATAAACTATAAGGAATTTTTTCAATGTTTCTTAAATTAAGTTGATTGAGATAATATGATCGATAGATTTTTATTTCTTCCCAAATAGAATCAACCGAAGTCATATTAAGGGCTAATTTTACTTCTTCTTTGGTGCAATAAGCATCTGAAGAAAATCTAATACCGTGATTCTTTTCCATAATCTCACCTTTTCTTATTTTAACTTAATTTTTTATTATTAACAAGATAATTACTAATTTTCTACTAATTTAAAAAAACACTAAGAATGTTCTTAGTGTTATCTACAAGATAAATAATATAAACAAGATGAAGAAACAAAGGCAAATATAACGATTAAAAATGTATATTTTAAAGTTTTCATCGACTTTGATTCAAATTCACTTTCAAAGAATGTACCAATAAAATAAATTCCTGGAATTAATATTAATGTCATATATCGAAAATCTTGGGTACAAGTAACTGGATGTTTAACTTGGAATATCAAATAAGCAACAATGCATGTTATAAATGTAACAAGCATCAAGATATTATTAAATGATTTAATATTCTTAATTAAGCAATAAATAATACAGATTAAAGTAATTAAAATCATTAGAATATTACTAACAAGTAACATTACTCCAAACAAATCACCTTGCCAATAAGAATATTCACCAAAGACTGAACATTTAAAGGTATATAACCAAACATTGTAATCTTGATAATTATTCGAATTTGGTCTTAAGATACAGAATAATCCATTGCTTAAATTAGCTAAATTAGGAATACCAAATCTTTGCCAATAAGAATAATTTATAACTCCTAAAGAATTGCTATAAGGATTTAATGAAGGTACATCTAAGGCACTTACACCAAATTTGATATAAGTTCTAATAATAAACCATAAAGCTAAAGGACAAACAATACCAATAAAACTAATACCTTGTAAGATTGTCTTTTTATATGTTTTATTCTTAATATCGATTATAAAATCATAAATAAAGATGATTCCTAATGGGATACAGACTAATCCTGCGACTAATTTACTCATCGCACCTAAACCTAAAGCAATCGCGCATAATATAATTGAATACCAACTTCTATTTTTATGGAAAACAAATCCATAATATAAAGAAATGATCATAAACATAAATGCCATAGAATCATTATTGACCCAACCTGACATAATAAAGAACTGAGGATGTAATGTCATTAATAATAACATGATGAATCTAGCGACATTATTTGAAGTTATTTCAAAGATAAGTCTTTTAATAAAATATAAAGTTAAACAACCAATAAATGAAGAAACAATAATAGTCGCGTTATATAGCGTTGCAACATCTTTAGTTCCTTCAAAAAAGGAATATATATGCATAAATAATGCACTTGTCGCATGGAATAATGGAGGATGATAAAATTGCCAGTTTACTGAACTTGGTAATTTACCAGTTGAATACAAAATATAAGTATAGGTAAAATGCCCTCCTCCAGAAAGATTTAAACTACCATCAGAATTATACATTTCAACATCGTGTTGACGAGTGGATGCACCTGTATAAAAAGCATACCCACATCTTAATGTAAATCCAATTATTAATAATAAAACGGCGATTTTATCAATTGTTAATTCTTTCTTACCATAAAGATAAAAACCTCTTATTAAAGCATATATAATTGGGATAATCATAAATGTTCTAATAGTTTGTAAATTATCATTTGGTAAATAAGTAAAATAAGTTAAAAAATCATAACTCAACCAAATAAATATAAATACCATTATCCATTTTATTATCTTTTTAACGACTGGATACTTAATAAAGAAAGAATTTATTTTTTGAAAGAAAGGATATTTTAAAAGATTATTAGTTAGCTTTTCCATCTTTTTTATCCTCTTCATGATATTCTTTTTCAGTATTTACATTCCATAAATCATCTTGAGTATAACTATTATCATCTAAAATCATATCCGCGGCAATTAAAGCAGTAACCATGGAATGATCCATGTTGTTATAACGGTGTTGACCATTTCTACCAACGCATAATAAGTTATCAAATTTCTTTAAATCAGTTGATACAATATCAAAATCTTTATAACTACCAAAATAAGCAGGATAAGCCTTTTTAACATTTAATCGACATGCATCAATAACTTCATCTTTAGAAATAATATCAATCTTTTGTAATTCATCTTTGGCAAATTCGATAAAGTCAGAATCAGACATATTCCACATTTCATCACCTTCATTGACAAAATATTCTAATCCGATGAAGATAGTATTTTCTAAATCTTTAACCATGTATGGAGACCAGTTATTAAAGATTTGTAATCTTCCAACTTTAACATCTCTTTCTTGAATATAAATCCAACAATCTGGAACTATATTAGATACTGTTTTTAATTTAGTTTTATTCTCTATTTTTAATTTAGGTAATAATAATCCAACCGTGATAAAATCTCGATATAATAAATTTGTTGCAACATCATAAGCTTTTTGATCATAAGAAGAAAATGCATAATATAAATCTTTAATAGGCATTGAAGAAATATAATAATCCGCGGAATAGGTATTATCACTTGTTTTTATAGATTTTATATGATGATTTTCATCAACTTCAATATGCTTTACTTCTTGATTAAAAATAATCTTTCCACCCATTTGGATAATTAAATTAGCCATAGTTTCATATAATTGACCAGGTCCAAATTTAGGATAAGAATATTCTTCAATTAAAGAAGTTTCTACCTTATTAGAATGAGTTAATTTTTTAAATGGTTTAGATAATATTTCACCAATAGCTTTTGATAAAGATAAACCTTTTACTCTTTGAGAGCCCCAATCGGCAGAAATTTCTTTTGGTGAAATGCCCCATACTTTAGTTGTATAATCTTCAAAAAACATTTCATATAGAGGTTTACCAAAACGATTGATATAAAAGTTTTCTAAGTTAGTTTCTTCTTTTTTATGAATGCAAGAACCTATATATCCCCATCCGGCAACCCAGGTATTTTTTAATCCCATATTTTTAAATGTTTCAAATTTCATTGAAATAGGATAATCAAAAAACTTTCTTAAAAAGAAGATTCTTGATACTCTTCTTCTAAGTAGCATAACGCGATCTTCTATTTCAGGATCTGGTCCATTTAAAGGGTAATTTTTCTTATTATCTAAAATAATATCATCTTTGGCAGGTTTACCTTGCATAGGCATAATTTCATTCCATAATGAAACTACTCTTTGATCTTTAGAAAAAAATCTATGGCCCCCGATATCCATTCTATTACCTTTATAATTGTAGGTTCTAGAAATACCTCCAATTTCTGAACTTGCTTCAAGAATGATGACTTCTACTTCTTGTCCACTTTTTAATAATTTATAAGCCGCGGTTAACCCAGCTGGACCTGCGCCAATGATTAATACTTTTTTCATAAGGTAAACTCCTAAAAAACTATATTTAGTTTATCACTTGAACAAAATATAAACAAGTTTATATATTTTAAGGCAAAAGAAAAATAGACCAATGGTCTATTCTTCATCTTCATCAACAGATAATATTGCCATGAATGCTTCTTGAGGAACTTCAACAGATCCAATCGCCTTCATTCTCTTTTTACCTTCTTTTTGTTTTTCTAGAAGCTTCTTCTTTCTAGAAATATCACCGCCGTAACATTTCGCTAAAACATCTTTTCTGACTGCTTTAATATCGCTTCTGGCGATGATTTTGCCACCTATTGCGGCTTGAATTGGTACTTCAAATTGTTGTCTAGGAATAACTTCTTTTAATTTCTTAACAATGATATTACCTCTATTATAGGCAAAATCTTTAAAGACAATGCTACTTAATGCATCGATAGGATCACCATTTAATAAAATATCCATCTTGACTAGTTTACTTGCTTGATAACCAATTAATTGATAATCAAATGAAGCATAACCTCTAGTATATGATTTTAATTTATCAAAGAAATTATAAATAATTTCACTTAATGGTAAATTATATGTAAGTTGCATTCTTGTTGAATCTAAATAATCTAATGAAACATAAATGCCTCTTTTTTCTTGGCATAATTTCATAATCGCACCAACATATTCATTTGGTGTCATAATTTTAGCTTCAACGAATGGTTCTTGAATTTCTTTTATCTTAGTTATTTCAGGCATCAATGATGGGTTATCAAGTTCAACCATTGTTCCATCATTTAAATAGATATGATAAATAACACTTGGCGCGGTTAAAATTAAATCGATATTGTATTCTCTTTCAAGTCTTTCTTGAATAACATCCATATGGAGTAAGCCTAAGAATCCACATCTAAAACCAAAGCCTAATGCTTGAGAAGTTTCTGGTTCAAATACTAAAGAAGCATCGTTTAAACATAATTTTTCTAATGCATCTTTTAAATCTTGGTATTTTTTTGAATCGCAAGGATAAAGTCCGCAATAAACCATTGGAGATAATTTCTTATAACCTGGTAAAGCTTCAGATGCTGGGTTAGTCTTTAAAGTGATAGTATCACCAGATCTAACTTCTGTAATATCTTTAATTTGCGCCGCAATCCAACCTACTTCACCAGCGACAAGTTCATCTACTTTAACTTCTTTTGGATTTCTAAAACCAAGTTCAGTTACTTGATAAGATAAACCATTGCTCATTAAAAGAATTTGGTCGCCTACTTTTACTTTACCTTCTTTAACTCTTACTTGAGCGACAACTCCTCTATAAGAATCATAGAATGAATCAAAAATCAATGCTTTTAAAGGAGCGTTTCTATCTCCTTTAGGCGCAGGGATTTTAGAAACAATTTCTTCTAATATCGCTTCAACATTTAAACCAGTTTTCGCCGATACAGGTATCGCCTCATCGCAAGGTAAACCAATAGTTTCTTCAATTTCTTTTTTAGTTCTATCGACATCCGCGGAAGGTAAATCCACTTTGTTAATAACAGGGATAATTTCTAAGTCGTTATCAATCGCTAAATAAACATTTGCAAGAGTTTGAGCTTCTACCCCTTGGGTTGCATCAACAACTAATAAAGCACCTTCACAAGCCGCTAAAGATCTACTAACTTCATATGTAAAGTCAACATGGCCAGGAGTGTCGATAAGATTAAATAAATAATCTTCTCCATTCTTGGCATGATATTTTAAGTTTACTGCATTTAATTTAATTGTAATTCCTCTTTCTCTTTCAAGATCCATAGAATCAAGTAATTGATCTTTCATTTCTCTTTTTGAGACAGTATCTGTAAGTTCAAGAATTCTATCTGCGAGAGTTGATTTACCATGGTCAATATGCGCGATAATCGAGAAATTTCGAATATGTGAGTTATCAAATTCCATATATTTTAATCACCTAGTTAAATATATCTTAAATAAGATATAAATTCTATTTATTTTTGATGTTTTTTCCAAAAACTCTCTAAGTAATAATCAATATCATTATTCGATTTTACAAAGTAAGAATTCTTGAATTGTTTTTTAAAAATATCATTGTAACGAGAATAATGATATCGATCATCGATGAAAAGTAAAACACCGACATCATTTTCACTTCTAATGACTCTTCCTCCTGCTTGAATAATTTTGGTTATGCCCGGATTAGAATAAGCATAATCATAGCCATTTTCATTATTATTTCCATAATAATCTTTAATTAAATCTAATTCATAAGAAATAGTAGGTAATCCTACACCTATGATGATTGCACCAATAAGTTTATCATCAACTAAATCAATACCTTCTGAGAATGCTCCTCCTAAAACCGCGAAACCTAAAGTAGTTTTACTTGGATTAGGAATAAAGTTTTTTAAGAAGATATCTTTATCTTTTTCTTCCATATCTTTTACTTGTTTAATATAGAAAATATTATCATCTTGTTTCATTTTTAAATACACTTCTTCTAAATAAGCATAAGAAGGAAAAAATACTAAATAATTACCGACTTTTTTAGTGATAAAATGATAGATAGTATCCGCGATTTGTCGATAAGAATAACTTCTATCTTTATATTTAGTCGATATATCATCTCTAATTAAAGTTAATAAATTCTCTTTTGGAAATGGAGAAGGTAGTTTTAATAAAGGAGTATTTTGATTTCCTCCTAAACATCGAACATAATATTCTATCGGTGTTAAAGTCGCGGAGAAAAAGACACTCGCTTTTAATTTTTTTAATGTATCTTTAATTAGATATGAAGCATCTAAACAATTGATATGAATTAATAAATCATCATTCTTTTTTTCAAAGTAGCAAGCAAATCCATTATCGATATAATCAGATAATTTAATAAATCTATTTACCTCTCTAAATGTATCATTAAATTTGTTTGTAACAAGGTTTGGATAATCACTTACAAATGCTGATTGATCTCTATGCAATGAAGATAGTAAATCATAAAATTCACCATCAAAATCATTTTCTAGTCGATAAAAATCTTCAATGTTATCATATATTTCTTGAAGGTATTTAATAAACTTACGGATGTATTTTTTAAATCTTAATGATTTTGATTTTTTTACGTCTTCATAAACAATTTTAAAATCATTTAAAGATAAAGTTGATGAATACATATTT
>CAVFKD010000044.1:0-7704 GCA_963623095.1 bacterium
TCGATTATCCAATTATTATGGCAAATACAGATAACTGCGAATTTGACATAATTACTAAGAAGAATGAGAAGGCTTATTTAAAAGATATTAAGAAAGATAACTAATAAATATAAAGGAGAATTTTATTATGAAATTTAAAAAGAATTTATTAACTTTAGGTGCAACATTATTACTATTAACAGGTTGTTCATTGAATGAAAATAGTAAAACATTTGGTGATTTTTCATACAATGGTATTTTCTTAGAAGAATACGCGACAAAACAAATTAGAGTGGATGAAGCTAAGAACCTTATTAACTTTGAACCTAAAACTGTGAAACTTTCATCTATTAAATCACTTTCTAAAAGCTTAGAAGATGAAACTATAACCAATATACTTACTAAATATTCATCTTTAGTCGCGACTACTTCTTATTATGTAAGTGATTTAGAGAAAGAACAAGTTAGAAGTGATTCATATCAAGGTACTGATTTCCTTGCCTTACTTGAAAACAATCATTATGAACCATTTGGTCAAATGAATGTTAAATATATCTATGTAAATGATGGATTACTTGATTCAATGGAAGAAGCAAATACGGAATTTACTAATAATAAAGAAAACTTAGTTAGTCCATTTACTTATCCTTATACATATCATACCAATGAATCAAATGAATTAATTATTCAAACTCATAGTTTCGCAGAATTACCTGCGAGTGTTAATGGAGGGATAGGATCAACATTTAGAGAAGATTGTGAACTTTTATTTGATGAAGAAGGAAAGATTACTTTCTTTCAATCATCATTAGGGTTATATACTTCAACTCCAACAGGAACTATTAAACAAGGCTATATATTCTCAGTGAGTTTTGAATGGATTGCAAAGTAGAGGTGATTATATGAAGGTATTAGGATACATATTTCTAGGAGTTATTTTAGTAAGCGGAGGAATCATCCTTGTTAAGACTGGTCTATTTGATCAATTTATAACATGGTTTGGTGGATTATTTAAAGCATAGGAGGAAGACAAATGAAATTTAATAAAGGTGATAATTTTAATTACGATGGTGAACAATTTACCATCTTAGACAAATTAGGTGAAGGAGGACAAGGTGAAGTATATTTAGTAACTGATGGTAATGCACAATATGCATTTAAACTTTACAAAGAAGATCCAGGAAGTAACTTCAAATATAATCTAAAGAATAATATTACAAAGGGTAGTCCTGCAAAGGAATTCTTATGGCCTAAGAAGTATATTGAATTAGATGAAGAATCATGTGGATATCTTATGGATATAAGACCAAGTAATTATTCATCTTTTATAAGCTATCTAACAGGTAAAACTAAGTTTGCATCACAAAGACTTCTTGTCAATTGGTGTATAAGACTTGTAAATAGCTTTAAACACTTACATGAAAGAGGATTCTCATATCAAGATTTAAATGATGGATCATTCTTCTTAAATCCAACAACTGGAGAACTTCTTATTTGTGATAATGATAATGTCAGCGCGGATAAAACAAACCTTGGTATATTAGGTAAGATGAGATATATGGCTCCTGAGATTGTAAGAGGAGATAAAGATAAAGTAACTAATGAAAGACAACTACCTGATGTTCATTCTGATAGATTCTCTCTTGCAGTAATTCTTTTCTTAGCCTTAGTAATGGGTAATCCATTTGAAGGTGAATGCTTAAAGAAATATACAATCATTGATGAAGAAGCTGAATATGAGATGTTTGGTTCTAACCCTATTTATATCTATAACGAAGTTGATACATCAAATAGACCTATTAGAGGTTATCATACCGCGGTATTGAATCGTTATCCATATCTTCCTAGCTACATAAAAGCAGCTTTCCATAAGACATTTGTCGATGGACTTGAAGATAGAGAAAATGGTAGAACAACAGAAATTGAATGGATTAAGCTTCTTTGTAAATATAGAGATGAACTTATATCTTGTGACTGCGGTAAAGAATTTATCTATGGATTCTTTGAAAAGAAACCAAATACTAAATGTCCTTATTGTAAGAAACCAACTAGAAAGTTTTCTTATCTTAGAGTTGGTAAGAACAAGATCATCCTTGAACCTAATAAGTACATCTATAAGATCCATTTAGATAAATATTCAGGTGAATATACTATTCCTGTCGCGAAGGTTATTCAAAACAAGAATAATCCATCAATATGGGGTATTAAATTAAATTTAGATAATGATGTCTTAATTAAAGATGTCGCAGGAAATGAAAAGACAATTTTAAGAAATGGTGTAATACCTATTGTTAATAATTTAAAGATTAAATTTAATGATGAAGCAATAGGCCAAATTACAATCGGAGGAGAAGAAAATGAATAATAAAACTGAATTAGTTCCATTAAATGAAAGAAAGATGGAAATTACAAAGCAAATTACTGATTACTTTATTAGAAAGCATGTTTGCTTTGGCATGAAGACTTATGAAAGAACTTATGAGGATGATGGAGATGATAATCCTCAAATTCAATTTAATTTCAATGTTGAAGGTATACCAGATTTAGCTATTTTCTATGATGTAGGAGAATCAAAGTGGTATATGAATAGTATCTATGAATTATTAAGACCAATAATTGAAGAGAACTTCAATGAAATTAAAAAGATGTTTGAAAATGATAAAGGTATATTTAAAGACATTATGGCCACAGATAATGATTTAGAATGTGGTGAAATATCTGAAATTCATTTATATAGTCAATTCGATGATGATGAATTTAATGAAGCTAAATTAGATGAGATTTATGACTATATGCAAAACAAAACTAAATTCGCGAATTATTTAGCGAAAATAAGCAAGAAAAGATAAGGAGAATAATTAATATGGAAGAAAAGATGTGTGAAGGAATTAGAAGACAACAATTAAATTTAGTCTTCGTAATCGATAGAAGTGGATCTATGGAAGGTGAAAAGATTGGCGCGGTTAATAATGCGATCCGTGATGTTATATCAATCATGCCTGAAATCCAAGAAGATACAAGTGATGCAGATATTATGATTTCTGCGATGACTTTCTCAGAAGATGCAAAATGGGTTTATTCAGAACCTAAATCAGTATCAGAATTTAAATGGAAAGATATTGGTGTTGATGCAGGAACTGATTATTCAAAAGCATATGATGAACTTGCGAAATTCTTATGTAAGAAAGAATGCGGAGGTAAAATGCCAGATATTGGAGGTGTTGCACCTATTATTATCTTAATGAGTGATGGTATGCCTACAAGTCCAGATTGGGAAAAGCATTTAGAATCACTTAAAAAGAAAGGCTGGTTTAAAGTCGCGCTTAAATACGCTCTTGCTATCCAAATTGATACTAAAGAAGCAATGGATGTATTAACTAAGTTCACCGGTAATCCTGAAACAGTACTTAAAGTATATACCGCGGAAGCTTTAAGAAAGGTAATTAAAGTTATCGCTATTACAGCATCTAAGGTTAAAAGTTCAAGCAGTATGATTAATTCATCTACTGGTGATGTTAAAACAAAAGAAGAGGAAGCAAAGGCTGAAATTGCAGAAAAGCTTGAAGATATCAATGATGTAGAGTGGTAAGACATTTGGAGGTAATTTATGGAAGAATGTATTGCAAAGCAAAAGCTTAACATAATCCTTCTAGTAGATGCTTCTAAATCTATGGGAGGAAAAAGAATTGCTCAAGTTAATCAAGCAGTAAATGATATCAAAGATTATTTAATTAATCTTGAAGGTGAATCAACCAACGTAGATTTCTATATTACCATTATTCCTTTCAATAACTTTGCCTCCTATTATGGAGGCAAAGAATGCATCAAGATCGATGAATTCAAATATGATGGAATTCCTACAGGTGGATGGTCTAATCTTCATTTCGCATATGAAAAACTTGGTGAAATATTAAAGAAAGAATCCAAAGGTGGTATTATGCCTGACTTTGGAGGAGTAGCCCCAATTATCTTACTTCTTACCGATGGTCATCCTACTGGAAATAAATACAAAGAGGAATTGAAGAATATTGAATCTTCACCTTGGTATAAAGTTGCATTGAGATATGGTATTGCAATTGAATTAGATGATAAAGTTACTCGTGATGTCTTACATGATTTTGTTGGAACAAATGGTGATGTTATTACATGCCTTGATGCATCAACTTTGAAAAACATCATTAAGATTATTGTATTAACTGCATCTAAAGTTAAAAGTACTTCATCTAATGTAAGTTATGATATGAATAAACCATCAAATAAGCTTCTTCAACAAACCATCGCAGAAGCTTTAAGCGATATGGATGCTTTGGAGTGGTAATATGAATTACGTATTTAATCAATCAAATATTGGATATTCTCATATCAAGACTAAGAAGCCTTGCCAAGACTTCTCAGCCACTTACAAAGACAATGATAGAACCATCATCACCTGTTGCGATGGACATGGTGGTGATGTCTATATTAGAAGTAATATAGGTTCACATATCGCTTCTAATGCAATTATTAAGGTATTTAGTTCTCTTTCTTATTATGAGATTGTAAGAGAGAATGAAGAAGAACTTACTAAGAAGATCAAACTTAATCTTCTTTGTGAATGGAATAGACAAGTAGAAAAGCAAATAGGTCATAGACCAATTAGAAGAAGTGAATGTGGAAACTTAAGCGAAGATGAAATAGAAGCTTTAAAAGATAATCCTGCAAGAGCATTTGGAACAACGTTGACTGGCGCTATGGTTATAGGGAGTAAGTTAGTAGTTGTAGGTATTGGTGATACAGAAGTAATTGGAATTAGAAGAGGTCAAATTACTAGACTTTTAGAAGATGAAAATGATCCTGCGGCAAATATTACTTATTCTATGTGTCAAGAAAATGCTTATAAGTATTTAAGAGTTAGAATTCTTGATTGGCATGACTATGATGGAATTATTCTTTGTACTGATGGCTTATCTACTCCATATCAATCTTATGAGAATTTTGAAAACTCATTTGTAAAACCAATTGTTTTAAAAACATTAGAAACAGATGGAATGTCACATATTAGTGAATTTGTCGATAATATGGCAAGTAAATTAGGTATAGGGGATGATGTTAGCTTATCGTTTATCTTAAAAGGCAACACTGTTAAAAGATACTATAAATAGGAGGTGGTTAGATGGAATATAAAGACGCAATAAGAAAATTGATATCTTTATATGGGGAAGAAATACTAAAAGACCACTTCCTTTCTTTTAGTATTCTTTCTGATTATATAGGTTCATCAATATATTCTAAAAAACTACTTTTTATTTTCGCTGAAGTAAATAAGAAACATGATTTGTATTCTTTGTTTAAGAATCATAAATTGTTAGAAGCAAGAAATATTCTTACTAGTGATTTTAAAAAAGGTAATTATAATTGTGATTCTAAAGAGTTTGTAGATGCGTTAAATCCTATAAGTGAATTACTTAATCCTATTGAATTTAAAGATTATGAATCTAAGAAATTAAAACAATCTAAACCAACTAAGAAAAAGAAAGTAATTAAGAAAAAGGAAGTAACGAAAGTTGAAGATGATAATAACATTGTTGAACTTATTTATACATTAAATGATGTAGCTAGTAAAAAAGCAGAATTAAAAAACATTGATGTTAATGTAAATGAGTGTAAGGGATTATCTATTTGCATGGATAATAAAAGTGATAATGAATATTGCTTATGCAAAGTGGATGAACAAACTAAGAACTTGGTTACTATTAAAGAAGGCGAAGCAGATGAAAATTTAACGTTAGTTTTAGATGATGATGCTGAAGCAACTTATTACTTATTTGTTCCAAAATGTAAATATGAATCTTTAAATGTTAATGTAGGAAATGGATTTTTAAATATCTATGGATCTAATAATAAAAAGAGCTTTATATGTGATGAAGTGAAAATCAATGTTAATAATGGAAATCTTTTCTTTAATGGTAAGACTAATAGATGTGATATTAATGGTAATAATGGAGATATTGAGCTTTCAGGTACATATGGTGATTTAAATATAAATAGGATTGATTCAAATATAAGTGGTTGGATATTATTTAAATCCAAGAAAGAAAGCTACTATTTTAAGTGCGTACTTATAAATGGTAAGATAAATCTTTATATAGAGAAATTATATAAGAGTATTGGTAGAAGAATGTTCCTTAAAAGAAGAAACTATTGTGGATTTGAAAACATTGGTGATAAAAAGCTATTGATTAATATAGCTACCGCGAATGGAGAGATTAATATAAATTAATATTAAATCGTTTAAATGTTGATAATTGCAAGTTGAGATACACATAGATGCTTAATGTAACATAAATCTTGTTATAATGAATTGAATAATAAGGGGAATTATGGTATAAATATTTATAGACTAAGTAACTTAGTTATTTTTTAGTTTTTAAGATGGGAGAAAACAATGAGCGAAGTCTACGAAGGAAAAGCATCGATGTGTATAAAACTGCTTAAGGTATTAAATTCCGGTAGACTTTATTCTGTCTCAGAACTCGCGGATCTTATTGATACTAAGCCAAGAAACGTCATTGAATATAAAAAAGAACTTGAATTGATGGGATATGATATAGAAACTGTTCCAGGTAGATATGGTGGATATAAAATGAATACATCCGCGAATATACCAACAGTGAAACTAATGCCTAATGAAAAAAGTGCATTATTTGAAGCATATAACTATGTTTATTCAAAGAAAGATTTCATGCATAAAAAAGAACTTGCGAAAGCATTTGGAAGTTTAATGTCATGTGTTCAAATAGAAGATAAATCTGATAAATTGATGGTTGTAGATAAATATCAACTTCAAATGTCGGAAGATAAGATTCAAGAAAGATATAATTTCATTGATGATGCGATTAATGTAAAAAGAACAGTTGAGATGGAATATTCTTCTTTGAAGAGTGGACTTAAAACTCATTTAGTAGATCCATATAAATTATTTATCTACAACAATTCATGGTTCTTTCTAGCGTGGGATCATGAACATGGTGAAGTTCGTTATTATAAGTTAAATAGAATGCAAACTTATAAATTAACAAATAAATCATTTAGAGTTTGGTCACAATTTAAAGAACAAAGCTATTTTGATGAACATGGTTTAATTCAAAATGGTGAATACCATCATGTCGAAATGATTGTAACAGGTACCAGAGCGGTACTGATGAAAGAAAGAGTATATGGAAAGAATCAAGTAATGACTGATTTAGGAAATGGCTCTTATAAAGTATCAATGGATATGCAAAATGATAATACTATGGTTTCATTTGTATTAGGATGTGGTAATGAAGCTACAGTTCTTGAACCTCAATGGCTTAGAGATGAAGTTAAGAAAAAAGCTAAAGAGATAAGTGAAAAGTATGAAAAATAGAATTATTATTTTTAATTTTAAAGGGAGAAAGATATTATGCAAAAATTACTACTAGCAATAATTTTATCAAGCATTACCATATCTACTGGATTAGGAATAAATGATGACAATACTTCAATTGTTAATGAAGCAAGCTATGATGTATCACATAAACTTTATGAATTTGATTCATCAAATAATTATGAGATATCTGATGATAAGCTTGTATCTACAAATGTTTTGGGAAGCAGTCAAATTGGAAACTTAGTTATTTCAGGGAATATTACACAAAAAACTACATTTAGAAATGATGAAGCGTATGGCGTTGATGGAATTATTAGTTTCTCATATGGATACAA
>CAVFKD010000045.1:0-7444 GCA_963623095.1 bacterium
AATTGATATTCAGTAGTATCATCTGTAGATTGTTGAATAACTTCACCATTTAATAATAATTCAATCTTTTCAATAGATACGCTAGAAACCTTCTTTTCAATATTGAAATAAATAGAATCGTAAGTAGCGTTATCATTAATAATATTGATGAAGTTTAATGTTGTTAATTCTTCTTGAGATAAGATTCTAACAACTTTACCATTACCATCATATGAATCATATACCGCGGCAGTAACAACAACATAAGATTTATCAATCTCTAATGAAGTAAAATTAATTTCATTATATCCAGTAGTTAAATCTATTTTTTGTACAATACCATTCTCATCAAATAAATATGCTTTTGCTTGTCCTTCACTATAACTAATCGCATTAGAAGGGTCAACTAAAGAAACACTACCTGTAATAGAAGCAAAGCTTGCATTCATAGAAGTAGTAACTTCAGGTAAATCAGAATATGATACACCAATTTTTAATTTAGTATTACCTTCTTCAAGGCTAACATCTTTAATTTCAGTACCATCAACATATTTAATTCCATCAAGAACAATCTCTGTAATACCAGAGTTATAATTCATATCAATATTAACATCAATTCTAGATGAAGTTGAAGTTTCTAAAAATTGATATGATTGATACTTAGTACCATTTAATGTAAAAGATAAAATTTCATATTGTGATGGATTATAAATATTAATGCTAATAGTTATTCTATCACCAGAATTACAATAATAATCCAAATATGTAATTTCATTAACACTCATATCATCATTAATGAATCCTTGAATCTTACTTTCAGGAATAATAGAATTCTTCTTTCTATTAGATACATCACCATTACTTGAAACAGTCATGCCTTGATATCTAGGTACAACATTACCTACATGAGTAGTATCATTACTAATGTGATCAGAACTACTAGTGTTGTTATTAGTATTCTCCGAATTAATAATGCTGTTACCTATGTTATTAGTTTTAATCAAACTAGCAACACTTAATCCTACAGGAATAGAAAATAATAATCCTGCCGCTAAAGTTAATAATACCTTTTTACCTACCATATTTACTAAATCTCCTTAATAGCAAAAAAGACACATCAAAAAGATGTGCCATTAAAAGCTGATTTTATACAATTCAAAAAGAAGTTTCCTATTATAACTAAAGTTATAGCATTGCTTGCTTAAGTTTTTCATAGTTCCCTTCTCCTTGTCAAGTCATACATAAATATTTTACATTTTTTTATTTAATAAGTAAAGAAGGATTTTTTTAAGCAAAAATCAAGTGTTAATTAAATAACTAAGTGCTTGATTAAATTATTAACTATTTATTATCTATCGTTTATCTTTAAAATATTCATTAAAATAAGCAATATCCGCTTTATTACGTTCTAATAAATCTTTTAAATACTCTCTTTCTTCATCATTCGCATAAAGATATGCTTTTAAGAAGTTTATATTATCATCTAAAGGATCATCTGAATCATATAAATCATCAACATATAATACATCTAAATCCAATGCCGCTTTTAAGAGATATGCTCTAGAACAATCATGTTCTAAACTTATAATATAATCAAGCAGATTATAAACAGGGCTATAATCTCCATCACCATCTTGAAATATTTCATCACGTAATTCTTCCGCTTTATCAAGTAAACGATCAATATTACTTTTCATATTTAATTCTCCTATATATATTTAAATTATAATTTTAAATCAAGTATATCTTTAAGTGATTTAATTGGATAATCAGTCTTATCATATTCACTAGCAAACCCTATACCAATAGTTTTAAATTTACCATTAAATCCAGCATCTATACCTGCATATGCATCTTCTACAATAACGCATTCATTAGGCTTTAAAGAAAGATATTCCGCGGCTTTTAAAAACACTTCTGGATCAGGTTTACTTCTTGATATATTATTTCCATCACTAACTGCATCAAAGTATTTATTTAAATCTGTTTTTTCTAAGATTAACTTAGTATTTTTACTTGAAGAACCTATCGCAAGTTTATAACCTAATTTTCTTAATTCTTCTAAAGTATTTCTTACTTCTAAAGTTACATCACTAGGAGACATTCTTTCTAGATATTTTTTATATATCTCATTTTTTTCATAAGCAAAGGTTTCTTTTTCTTCATCTGTATATTTATTATTAGAATAAGACAATATAATATTTAAACTATCCATTCTCGATAAACCTCTTAATTTATTATTAATATTTCTATCAAATGGAATATTTAATTTTTTTGCGATTACTTGCCACGCTAGAAAATGATATTCATCAGTTGATAATAATACTCCATCTAAATCAAATATAATTCCTTTAATCATAATCCACCCCTTAATTAAAATGAACCCTAAGTATAGATTAATTACTTTAGGGTTCACATTATATAATTATTATTTATTTAATATTAGTCGATAGTAAGAGTACCTAAGCAAAGTAATTGTTGACTCTTACGATCAAATAGCATGATATGATTACCACGGAAACCTAACTTAATATCTGTTCCAATCGCATAATCTACCGCGCCAAATTCATCACCTGTAAGTAAATAGTTACCAACTTCTAATCTAATAGTTGTTTCTTTACCAGTAGGCATCGCTGAATAAACTTTTGCGTCAAGATTACCATCTTCATTAATTGTGATATATTGTGATCTAACACCAATAACAAAGTCATTATCATCGATAGTAGGATTATCTGGAACATCGATTGGTTGAACAATTAAAGGAATCTTATAAGGGAAAGGTCCATCCTTATTAGCTTTATCTTCATTAATAGGACGAATATTGGAAGCAATTTCTTCTCTACGTTTAGCTAAATCGAAATTAGGATCTGTCGGTGTGAAAGTAGCGACCTTATCACCAAAGATTTTAAATTTAAATGAGTTACCTTGTTTTTCACCTCTTGCTTCAATTAAGTTAACCGCAGGAGTACCAATAAAGTCTGCGACAAATAAATTATTTGGATAATGATATGTTCTAATAGGTGCTTCATATTGTTGTAAAACACCATTATTCATTAAGCAAATACGAGTTGCAAGAGTCATAGCTTCAAGTTGATCATGGGTAACATATACGAATGTTGCACCTGTTTCCATATGGAGACGTTTTAATTCAGAACGCATTTCTAATCTTAATTTAGCATCAAGGTTACTTAAAGGTTCATCCATGAATAATACCTTTGGTCCAGGGGCTAATGTACGAGCAATCGCAACACGTTGTTGTTGTCCACCAGATAATTCTGCAGGATAACGATCCATAAATTGAGTAATTTTTAATGTACGCGCGGATGCACGTAATTTTAAATCAATTTCTTCTGGAGAAAGATGACGTACTTTACGAATATGATTACCATTCTCATCTAGATAACAGAATTTATCATCTAGTTTATCACCCTTCTTTTCATGTTTGTCTAAAATCTTTTTAATTTGATCATTGACTTTATTTATTTCTTCTTCAACCTTAGAAACTTCATAACCCTTAACAAGAAGTTTATAAGCTTTCTTTGCAGTTGGATAACTAACTTCAAAGAAATCAGTAATTTTAATAATTGCAGTTTCATCTTTAATTTTGCCATTTTTATCCGCGGCATCATTAATTAAAGAAACAATTTTTTCTGGTTTCGCTAAAACATCAAGATAATCATGTAAGGCAATTAAGTCCCAATCATAGACATCCATTTCTTCATTAACATTCTTTAAACCAAAAGCAATGTTTTGATAAACTGTCATATTTGGCCATAAAGCATAGTTTTGGAATAAGAAACCAACATGACGTTTACTCGCAGAAACATTGATACCCATTTCAGCATCAAAGACAACTTCATCGCCAATTATAATACGTCCTGATGTAGGAGTTTCTAATCCTGCGATCATACGTAATGTTGTTGTTTTACCACAGCCTGAAGGGCCAAGTAATGTAACGAAACTATTATCAGGGATTTCTAAATTTAAATCATCAACGCCATAGAATTTACCCCATTTTTTGTTGACGTGTTCTAATACAATTTTAGGCATGTTTATTCTTTCCTCCTCCGATACCTGAGTCAATTGAAGCACCGGTTAATTTATTTACTCCAAAGTTCGCTAATAAGACAAAGATAATAATCAATAAGTTAATAGCGCTGGAGAATGCTGATAAGCCCATTTCATCATAATATGATAATGATGTTGTTGCGATTTGATCGTTGTTTGTAACAAGGAACATAAATAGATTTAATTCACGCATACCAGTAATGAATGGTAGCAAGTATCCAGATATAATCGCAGATTTTTGAATAGGTATAACAATATGTGTCATACGTTTCCACCATGGTGCACCTTGAATAACTGCAGCTTCTTCAATTTCTGGTGATAATTGCATCATCGCACTTAATGAAGAACGAGATGCGAATGGAATATATTTAACCGATCCACAAAGAATCATTAAAAACATAGCTCCAACTGCGCCAGATATACCAGCATTTAATCCAAATGCATGGTATGCTGCAGAGAATGCGACGGCAGGAATTAAGTAAGGTAAGAATGAAATACCATTAACATATCCTGCAAATTTATTCTTTCTCTTCTTTGATACACAATAACCAACTAAGAAACCAATAGTACCTGCGACAATCGCACATGAGATTGCAACAAGTGCTTGATTACCAAATGATTTCCAAATATTTGAATTATAGAAAATACCATAGTTACCATACATACCATTTTCACCATTTTCATGATATGTCCACCATTTAGTGGTCCAAGAAGAATAATCACCTGGGTTAGATAAGAATGTTTCAACACCAAAGGATATAACAGGTAAGATAGATGTAAATGCAGTTAATATAATTAATAATACTGCGATTACCCATTTACCAACTTTGTTTAATTGAATCTTTGTTGCTTGCGCAGATTTACCAGAAACTGTAATAAATTGTTTTCTGGAAGTTAAAGATAATTGGTTAATAATTAAAATAATAAATCCAATAAGAAGCATTACAATACCGATAATAGAAGCAAATCCTTCACCTGTAATCGCTCTTAAGTCAATATAAGAAGTTGCCAGAACGCTAAAGTCTTTACCACCTACATAGTGAACAACTGGATAAGAACCAACTGCACTAGAGAAAACAAGTAATACAGTAGAAAGAATCGCTGGAATAATCATTGGAATAGTAATACGGAAGACAATCTTCCATCTTGGTGTATTTAAGATAGTTGCAGCTTCTTCTAATGAAGCATCCATATTCTTAAAAATACCACCGATTAAAATATAAGCAAATGCTGCATAGTGAATACCTAAAACTAATGCAGATGGGAATAAACCTTGACACCACCATAATGGGAAGCGCCAACCTATGCCCATTTTTGAGAAGATATAAGCAAAGAATCCATTAGATCCTCCAGTTATATCCGCGGACCAGAATAAGTTTTTCCATACAACCGCGAGAGTCCATTGAGGCATGATATATGGGAAAATAAAGATAGATGAAATCCACTTCTTACATGGTAGATTTGTACGCGTTACTAAGAAAGCTGCAATTCCACCAAAGATTAAGGCAAATAAGCAACTCAATGTTCCTAATAACAATGAATTACCAAGTGGAATCCATAAATACTTTGTTGCGTAATCTCCTCCAAGAAGATTAGCCCAGTTGGAAACTGAAAGTCCTGTTGTATTATAATGGAATGCTTTTGCAAATTGCATTTCCTTACCAGCATGGACTGTAAATGAATTTTGAATAATAGACCAAAGAGGATATAAAACCGCGAAAGATAAAACAACACCAAGAATTAGCAATATTAGATTCTCTGGTCGAGAAATCCAAGTGCCAACATGTGACATTACTTTATCCATAGTCCCCATTGTTTTTGTGTTTCCAGAAGAATCTGGATATTTGTTTTTCTTATTAAACATGGAGTCTCCTTTCAAAAGAAGAAGACCGCAGATTTAATCTACGACCTTCATCAATAAATATAAGTTAGTTAATAATTAAAGTTCTGTATCGATCCATGTACCAACAGTAACATCTTTTTCTGAGCAATAAGAGCCATCTTCGACAACCATATTACCCTTACCATCGCCTGTACCTGTCCAGAAATCATAACCTTTATCATTTAAGCAAGCGTAATCTGTTCCGCCATCTTTTGAGTGATCTTGGTTGATACCTTCTGTTGTATTTGAACAATATCCACCGATATCTTTACCCCAAGCTTTGAAGCCATCGTATGTACATGTCATAAAGTGGATGAATGCACATGATGTCCATGGATATGGAGATGTCTTAAGGACTTGGAGATAATGTTTATACATAAATCCACCGATACCCTTATAACCATCTTGATATGCTGCAATTGTAACATTCTTCTTTGATGATTCATCAGTTTCTGTTACTGAACGTAATTTTGAATAAACAAGTAATCCACTTGCGCCTGCTGCTGATTTTGTAACAAGTTCATTACAAATTGGACCATCATCTGATCTTTCAGCATATTGTTTCATGAATAATTTAATATACGCTAATGCATATTTTGCTGATGCATGTGTTAAACCTAATTTAGTTGCTTTTTCTGCTAAACCATCTGCAGTTTCTTGGATACGAGTTTTTTGAGCTGTATCTGTAATTGCATCAAATGCATTTTTAAGAATGTCAGAATACTTTTCTTGTGTAAGCATAATTAAGAAGTTACGGCCTACTGGTTCTGAAGATGGTTTCATAAATAATGGAGTTTCACCTTCACGAACGAAGTCCCAACAGTTCATAAATGATTTAGTTTTATCTAAATTATTGAATTCAAAGACTTTATTAAGTGATTGAAGAGCAAATGGTTCTTTATTGCTTGCATCGCCTTTCCATTCCTTTGGTACATAATTTAATAAATTACCAGTTTGAATTTCTTTTGCATCAATTTGGTTAGCATCTTGAATAAGAGTCATTGCGATAGAATGGTTAGATCCATTAACATCACTATCAATCATTGTGAAGATACTATTTTCTTTTGGTTGTGTCCATTCAATAGCACCTGAGAAATCAGGGTTATAATAAGGGAATGCTTCTTGGACTGCAGTTGATGGGTTACCATCTGCGTCATTACCCTTTAAATAATTAATAAAATATTCTTTTGCTGTTTTACCACGGGATGAGTTACCAATACCAGTCATTGTATGACCATCTAATTCATCCATAGCTTTCTTATAGAGGTCTTTTGCATCGAGAGTCATTGCTTCTTCAATAACTTTTTCGACTTCTGATTTTTCAGCGGCTCCTCCACAAGCTGTAAGACCACTGAGAGTTGTTGCTGCGACTGCAAGCAATATTGCGATTTTTTTCTTCATAAAAATCTAAAATTCCTTTCCACGGAGATCATAAGTCTTCCGCATATTATGAAAAAGGATTATTTTGATGTATCCCTTCCATCTAATTTCAAGATAAAATGAAAGCGTTTTCAA
>CAVFKD010000046.1:0-7401 GCA_963623095.1 bacterium
AAAGTAGGTCGATGTTATGGATGATATTATAGTCTTAATCTTAATATTATTTATTCTTAAAGAACTTAACAAAAAAGAGAATCGTAACAACGATTCTCGTTAAGTAACAAAGATTACCAGTCCCTGTTTACATATCTAGTTTATAAAATTTAAAAAAATTTGTCAAACTATTAAATATTAAGCGTTTGATTTATCTTTAATAATAAGTTTAGGATCACCACATACAACTAATGTGTTACTAGGAATTGATTTGGTTAAGAATACTGCAGAACCGATGGTTACATTATCACCAATTTCAGTATCTCCACCTAATATATTAGCCCCAGCATACAAAGTAACATAATTACCGATTGTAGGATGTCTTTTATCATTTTTTAAAGCTCTACCTCTTCCTAAAGATAAAGCACCTAAAGTAACTCCTTGGTACATTTTTACATGATGACCAATAATAGTTGTTTCACCAATAACTATACCCGTTCCATGATCAATAAAGAAATATTCACCAATATTTGCTCCTGGATGGATATCAATACCTGTTCTACTATGAGCTACTTCAGAAATAAAACGAGGAATTAATGGAATATCAATAGAATTTAATAAATGTGCAATACGATATACCATAATTGCATAAAAGCCAGGATAAGTAACTACAATTTCTTCATAAGATTTACTCGCAGGATCTGATTCATAGAAAAATTCTAAATCTTTTAATAATTTTTCTTTTACTTCATCAATATGAGAATAAAATAATTCTTTTTTCTTAGAATCTTTACAAACTGCGATAGAAAATAATTTTTTACTATCTTCTAATTTTTCATCGATACTATCGACTTTTGAAAAATAATTTGGAAATAGATAATCTTTAATATCATCTACAAAATCCGATAATAATTGTTTATTAGGTACTTGACTATATTCAATAGGATCTAATTTCATAATTCCCTCCTAGAAAAAAGCCAATCAATTGATTGGCTAAATATTATTTCATTAATTCTTTAATTTGTTCAACTTTATCTAAATATTCCCAAGGGCAATCAACATCTGGTCTACCAAAATGACCATAAGTCGCTAAATCTTGGTATTTAAAACTTGGTTTAGTTAATGAGAATTTCTTGATGATTGAATTTGGTCTTAAATCAAATAATTCATTAACAATTTCAAGAATCTTTTCTTTTGAAATCTTTTCAGTTCCAAATGTTTCTACTGCGATAGAAACAGGTTTTGCTTCACCAATCGCATAAGATAATTGAACTTCTACTTTATCCGCGACACCTGCTGCACATAAGTTTTTTGCAACATATCTTGCTGCATATGCTGCAGATCTATCAACCTTAGAAGGGTCTTTACCAGAGAAAGCTCCTCCACCATGACGGCCGACACCACCATAAGTATCAACAATAATCTTTCTACCAGTTAAACCAGTATCTCCATCAGGTCCTCCAATAACGAAACGGCCTGTTGGATTAATTAATACTTTGAAATCATCATTGAAGCCAAATGATCTAATGACTACTTTCATAATCTTTTCAGTAACAAATTTTTTGAATTCATCCATATTAATATCTGGATCATGTTGAATAGACATTAATACTGTATCAATCTTTGGGCTACCATTTGTATAATCAATAGTAACTTGTGATTTCATATCAGGACGTGCGCCAACAAATTCACCTTGATGTCTTAATGCTGATGCATATCTAACAAGCTTATGAGCGATAACAATCGCTAAAGGCATATAATTTTCTGTTTCATTACATGCGTAACCAAACATAATACCTTGGTCGCCTGCGCCTTGATCTTCTTCTTTTTCTCTAACAACACCCATATTGATATCAGGAGATTGTTTCTTAATACGATTGATGATTTCACAATTTCTTCCATCAATACCAAGTTCATTAGATGTATAACCAATTTTTACCATTACATCACGAGCGATTTTTTCATAATCGACATGAGAAGTTGTAGTAATTTCTCCTCCGATAATTAATAAATTAGTTGTTGTAAAACATTCGCATGCAACGTGTGCTTTTGGATCTTCTTTTAAGCACGCATCTAAAATAGCATCAGAAATTTGGTCGCATACTTTATCAGGATGGCCTTCTGAAACTGATTCAGATGTAAATAATATTTTTTGTTCTAACATAAATATCCCTTTCTATCTTTAATATCCATAAATAGAGAGAATATTTAGCATATTAAAGCATTAATGGTTTGCATAATTAATAAGAAATATTAGCAAACCATAATACTTCTTATTTTTGTATAGTTTTTAAAGCTTGAGCGATTTGATCAGGACAAGATGTTGGTTTCATACCACAAGTAATTCCTTCAAGTCTTTTAATAGCTTCATCAATGTCCATTCCGACAAGTAATGAGCCAATACCTTTTAAATTACCATTGCATCCACCTGTGACTTTGACACTAACGATTTTGTTATCTTCGTAGTCAATGTCCATTTGTCTAGAACATACACCCTTAGGAGTATAAGTTAAATGTTCCATAAAGATATTACCTTTAGACTATTTAACAATTTCTCCGAATACTTCACCGCTTAATGCACCAGCATTAGCTTCATCTGTATCAATATGCATTGCTAAAGCATATGAAGGAGAAACTCTAATAACTGTATCACCAAAGATTACACTTCTACCTGTTTCATTTAAAACTTTAACTGAAACGATATCGCCATTTTTAACGCCGAAGTTTTCTGCATCTGCAGGAGTCATATGGATATGACGTTTTGCAGCAATGACACCTTCTTTTAATTCTACTTCACCAGCAGGGCCAACTAATTTACAAACGCCTGAACCTGCAACATCGCCTGATTCTCTAACAGGAGCGACAACACCTAAAGTTCTTGCATCAGTTAATGATAATTCAACTTGGTCAGCTTTTCTGACTGGTCCTAAAATAGAAACGCCTTTTAATCTTGATTCTACTAATTCACCTGTAACTTTGTTTTTCTTATAAGCAACTAAATCAACTTTTTGATTTGATGCGAATTGTCCAGGTTGAGATAATTCTTTCTTAACAGTTAATTCTGCACCTGTACCGAATAATTTTTCTAATGTTTCTTGTGTTACGTGTACGTGACGTGCACTTGTTTCAATAATAAATTTTGCCATAATATTTCTAACCTCTTTTTACAAAATGCTTATTTAAGCATTTATAATTATACTCTTTTAAGGGTTAATTTGTCTATACGAAAATTAGAACATCATTAGAAGATAATATTATATCGATATAGTTTTATACCTCCCGCCTACCATTAGAATAAAAAAGCCCATCACATGATGGGCATAATATCAAATTACCCATCATTCAGTCATTAGCACCTTGCTATCGCAGGTTGCTGTACGGTCTTAAGGACTGTCCCTCGCGTACTCTATATGGTGTAATCATAATAATGGTAAATTCGTTAAGTGTCAAGAAATAAATAATATTTTAAATTTTTCTCTTGACCTAAAGTTAACTTAAGGTAATAAACTATAAACAGTTATAAATGATATTTATAATTTTAAATAAAACTTTGTTATTTATTTGAATAAAAACTTTTATTAATCTAGAATATATTTATTATTATTTTTTAACTTACGAAAGGGGATGTTTATATGCTATTTGGCAAACATGTCAATAAATATTATAAAAAATATTTCTGGTATTTCTTCTTTGGTATAATCGCGGTTATCGCAGTTGATTATATTCAATTCTTTATTCCTGAAATAATTGGTCGAATCATTGATGATTTAGAAAATGGCACAGTAACTTATGATTCTTTTCAACCTTTAATTACAAACGTTTTTTGGATTTTAGTTGTTGGTGTTGGATTATTTGTTGGTAGATTTATTTGGAGAATATGTATCTTTGGTGAATCAAAAAAGATTCAAGCGGATCTCCGTTATGAAATGTTTAAAAAGACTGAAATACTTTCTCAACGTTATTATAAAGAAAATAAAACAGGAGCTATTCTATCTTATTTCAGTAACGACTTAGAAACAATTGAAGAATCATTTGGTTTTGGAGTTGTTCAATTAATTGACGGTATCTTCTTACTTATTATTTCTTTAGTAAAGATGTTTATTGTTCAACCTATCTTAACTTCTATTACTCTTATCCCTATTATTGGACTAGGTCTAGTTGCTTACTTTGTAGACAAAATGATGGAAAAAGCTTATGAAAAAAGACAAAAAGCTTATGATGATTTATCAGACTTCGCTCAAGAAAATTTTACCGGTATTAGAGTAATTAAAGCATTCGTTAAAGAAAAGAAAGAATTAAAAGCATTTAAAGAAGTCGCAGCAAGAAATAAAGACACTAACGTTGAATTCGTTAAAAAATCTCAATTGCTTGAAATCCTCTTCAATGTATTTATTTATTCAATTGTTTGTATTTCTTTAGCTGGTGGTGCTTATTTAGTATATTTATATATTTCTTCAGGTAAAACTCAAGGTATCAGCGTAGGCTCATTAATTACATACTTAGGTTATGTTGATACAATCATTTGGCCAGTATTCGCTCTTGCAGGAACTATTAACCTTATGGCAAGAAGTAGAACATCATTAAGAAGAATCTCTTCTTTACTTGATGAACAAGTTGAAATCGTTGATGGACAAGTAGTCACTCCTGATCAAATCAAAGGTGAAATTGAATTTAAAAATTTCTCTTTTGCTTATCCTGATGCACCAGAAAAAGAAGTTTTAAAGAATCTTAATTTTAAAATTAATTCAGGTGAAACAATTGGTATAGTTGGTAAAATTGGTTCAGGTAAATCAACACTAGTCAATATGTTATTTAGATTATACAATGTAAAAGAAAATACTTTATTTATTGATGGATATGATATCATGCATCTTCCTATTAAATATATAAGAGATAATATTGGTTATTGTCCTCAAGATAATTTCCTCTTCTCCGATTCAATCAAAAATAATATTGCTTTCTCTAATAGTGAGATCGATTTAGATAAAGTTAAAGATGCGGCAGATTTCTCTTCTGTTTCTCAAAACATTGAAGAATTCAATGACAAATATGAGACTCTTATTGGTGAAAAAGGTGTTTCTTTATCCGGTGGACAAAAACAAAGAATCTCCATCTCAAGAGCGATTGTTAAAGATCCTAAAATTTTAATTCTTGATGACTCAGTTTCCGCGGTTGATGTTAAAACTGAAGAAACAATCTTGGATAATATAAATAAAATAAGAAAAGGTAAAACAACTATCTTAATTGCTTCTAGAGTATCATCGGTCAAAGGATTAGATAAAATTATTGTTATGAATAATGGTGAAGTTGAAGCATTTGGTTCTAATGATGAATTATTAGTTTCTTCTCCAACTTATAAAAAGATGGTAGAACTTCAAACTTTAGAAAAAGAATTGGAGGGTGAATAATATGGCAGAAGAACATGTATATGAAAAAAATGATCGTAAAATGTCAGATTTTGAGATCATTAAAAGAACTTATGTATTTATTAAACCTTACATTTGGAAATTAGCTTTAGTTTTACTTGGAATGATAGTAATGATTGGACTTGATTTATTAGCTTCAGTCCTACCTGGAACTATCACTACTGAATTAAGTAAAGAAATCGCATCAGAATTAAATATGCCTTATATTTTCTTCTTATGTGGTCTTACATTTGTTACTTATATGTTAAATACATTATTTGTTTATATCACCGCGATTTCCTTACAAAAGATAGGTCAAAAGATTATTTATGATATTAGATTAGTAGTATTTAATCACATTGAAAATATGTCTATTTCTCAAATAAATGAAATACCTGTTGGTTCACTTGTAACTAGAGTTGCTTCTGACACCAATGCTCTATCTAACTTATTTACTACAACAATTGTTAACTTAATTAAAGAATTCTTAACCTTAGTTGGAGTTATCATTGTAATGTATGTCATCAACTGGAAGATTGCAACTATCTTAATGTTCTTCCTACCAGTTATATTTGTTATCTCTATTGTATTTAGAAAATACTCAAGAGCGAATTATCGTAAAGTAAGATATTCATTCTCTGTTATGAACGCATTCTTAAATGAATCTATATCAGGAATGAAAATCACTCAAATATTCAATCAAGAAAAACGTAAGGAAGAAGAATTCAATCGTTTAAATAAAGATATTGTTAACACTCTTCAAACCGATGTTAAAATCTTTGCTTTCTATCGTCCTACTATTACTTTAATTTATTATATAGCACTTGCTTGTATCTTTGGATTTGGATGTTATTTTTATTTACAAGATGTCAGTTTAAATTTAATCACTGTTGGCGCGATGGTTGGAGGAGTACAAATGTTTTATTCCTTAACAAGTAAATTCTTCAACCCTATCCAAAATCTAGCCGATCGATTAAATGAACTTCAACGTGCATTTACTTCTAGTGAAAGATTATATAACTTATTAGATACCAAGCCTAATTTTATAGATGAAGAAGACTCTATTGAAATCACTAAATTCAAAGGAGAAATTGAATTTAAGAATGTCTGGTTCGCTTATAAAGAAGGAGAATGGGTCTTACAAGATGTATCTTTCCATATTCATCCTAATCAAACAGTTGCTTTTGTTGGAGCGACAGGCGCAGGTAAATCAACTATCTTACAATTAATTGTTAGAAATTATGATGTAACTAAAGGTCAAATCTTAATTGATGGTATCGATATAAAGAAAATCAAGATTGAATCATTAAGAAAAGGTATTGGACAAATGTTACAAGATGTCTTCTTATTTTCCGGAACAATCAAATCAAACATTAATTTAAGAGATGAAGAAATAACAAATGAGCAAATTGAACAAGCTGTAAAATATGTTAACGCTGATCAAGTTATTAATAAACAACCTCATGGTATTGATGAACCAGTTAAAGAAGGCGGAAATAACTTCTCAAGTGGTGAAAGACAATTATTAAGTTTTGCAAGAACTATTGTTCATAATCCTCAGATATTAATTCTTGATGAAGCTACCGCGAATATTGATACCGAAACTGAAAAAGTCATTCAAGATTCTTTATTAAAAATGATGAATGTTGGAACAATGTTAATAGTCGCACATAGATTATCAACTATTCAACATTCCGATAATATTATATGCTTACAAAAAGGTAAAATTATTGAAAGTGGTAATCACCAAGAACTTTTAAAGAAACATGGTTATTATTACAATTTATACAAACTTCAATATCAAGACCAAGAAGTAAATAACTAAAAACACCTATAGAGTCACAAGCTCTATAGGTTTTCTTTTTATCTAGCGCTTAGCGCTAGGTGAACCTGCAGTAAAACGCAAGATTTTGCATTATTTTGTAATATCATGTAAATATAGATGATAATTTATTTAATAACTTTCCAATATCCTGATCTATTTGTTCCAATTCTTTCTATCTTATTATTACTCTTC
>CAVFKD010000047.1:0-6846 GCA_963623095.1 bacterium
ATTATAAATGGTATTAATATATATTTATATATATATCGTATTGATAACGTTTCTAAAAATGCAATAATTAAAAGAGGAAAACAAATGAAACTATTTAAAAGTAAAAAAGTAAAATTTGGTCTTATAATTGTATTAGCGTTACTTTTAGTTGTTAATACTACTTTTGCGACGGTTTTATTTGCTTCTTATGTTAATAATAAAGGATCAGTTGAAGCTGGTACTGTCGTTAATGTTGATTCAACAAGTACTGAACCAATGAAAGTTTCTACTTCAGTTCAAGAAATCACATTTCAAAAAGCGGGAGATTCTTCATCTTTAAATATTACTTTAAATAATAACACTCAATCTATTATTCAATACCAATATGAATTTGCATTTGATTCAAGTTCATTTACTTTACAAACTGAAAGTTTTGCAAGTGCGATTTTAGTTTATTACAATGATGAATTTGTTGATACATTAGGTAATTTATGCGCAAGTGAAGATAAAAAAGTTGAAAGCGGCTATTTAGAATTTACTGGTTATTGTAACGCGAATGCTTCTGTCAAGACTGATTTATTAAGATTTGAACTTCATGCATCCGCGGATGGATCAATATTTGATAATACTGATTCATTAAAATTTACTTTAAATACATACGCTCATACGGTTGATTATGAACATAATATGTTTGTTACTTCTACTGATGAATTTTATAAAGCAGTTGATGATTTAAATACAGGTATATTACCTAGTGATGAAACAATAGTTCTATTAAATGATATTACAGTTAGTAATGCAGGTATTTCTTTAAAATATCCAGTTTGCATTGATTTAAATGGTAATGAATTAATTTTAAAAGAAGATATTACTTTTTCTCAAGAAGGTGTTTCTAAAATTAAATCAAGCAGAAGAATCCTTAACGATAAATTAAATGGTAATAATACTTCTAATATTATTGTAGATAATGAAAAAGCAGTATTAGATATTGAAGATTTCTATTATATCGATGAAACAACTAAAGCTAAAACAAATATTGGTTCATTATATTCTTCAAAAGTTACTTTAACTAATTATGATGAAGATGAAGCTAATAAATTAATTGCAACTAGGATTAAAGAAAATGTTAAATATGGTCTTCCTAATGATAAGAGCATTGATATTTTAGGTGGTTTAGCTTTCTATAAACCAACTATTACTTGTTCAACAAATTTAACTTATTCAATTCCTGATTTATCTAAAAATACTAATGAAGTAAAATATACTTCAGATGAATATATTACTTTTAATGATGAAGAAATCTATGTTAAATTGTATGGAACAGATGAAGATTCTATATTAAATTCATTATTAGAAAATGAACTTAAATATTTAGTAAAACTTTCTGAAACTGATGATTCTAATACAATTATTAACACTAATGCTGCAGATTTATTCTTACCTACATCTATTAAAGATAAAAATGTAACTATTGAATGGAAATCATCTAATGCACAAATTATTAGTGATGATGGAAAGATTTCTGATAGTGTTGAAAACGATGAAGAAATAACTATTACTGCATATATTACAATTAATAATAAAGTATATACAAAAGATTTTAAGATTAGAATTTCTTCAAAGAATCATGAAACTATATTTCAATACTTTGTCGCACAATTATCTCCAATTACAATTGAAACTTTATATACCGGCAGTAATACACCAAAAGATGCTTATTATTATTTACCAATTGTAAGTGAAGATACTTCAAATAAGTATGATTATCGTAATCAATATACTACTCCTGAAAATATTAAAACCGGCAACACTGGTTATTCTTGGGAAGGTTTCTCTAATGTAGGATTTGAATCTATTTCATATTCTCAAATTTCCACCTATAACTATATTTCTTTAGATCAAGAAGCAACAGACTCAAATGGCAATAAAGGTGTTGCAGTATATTTAGATACTCCAACATTTGAAACATTCGCTCAAATTAATGTTACAGGTAGATTCGCAAACGATGATACAATTTACGAAGGCGTAGTCAATATCATGATTAATCCTGGTTATGATACTTCTTTAAACGATTTAGTATTTGAACATACTGAACAAGAATTAACTAATGTTGATGTTTTACAAAATATCTTAGATACAAGAAAAACTGATCACATGGTTGGTGAAAAAGGTGATTTCATAATGGATGGTACATATAATACTTATTACATCCAATATACAATCCCTTCTGCAAGTGAAAAAGCTATTTCACAAATTATTGGTTATAGTGATGAAGATTGTACTTCCGTAGTAGCGACTATCTCTGGCGCATATGATTCAACTAATGATAAAACTTATTTTAGTGATGCAGATATGCAAAAAATTGTGAAGTACAAAATATGTTTAAACCCTGAAGGATTTAATACTAATGATTCACAATTTGGTGTTAATGTTATCTTAATGATGCCTACTACATCAGGCACTCCAAATACAGCATCTAGAATTCAATACTTTACTTGTCCAGGTGTTATTAAATGTGATTCTAATGGTTTTTCAAATATGTCAGTATTTAATTCAGTTAAATATCAAGTTTGGACTGATTTAAAGAAATTAGATGAAGAATCATATAATAATGATGTTAAGAGTGGTGATTATACAAGTAGTAGCGATAATGCATCATTTACTGTTTCTAACAATGTAGTTACAAACCATACTGGTGCTTATATACTACGTCATGATGCTTATTTATGTTCTACTTTAGCCTTTGATACAACTGAATCAGTTACTTCTACAGATAATCATATTATCTACGGTTTATCAAAATTAATTGATTGGGCTACAAGTGATTCAACAGCTACTTTAAGCGCTAGATACTCAAGTGATAAGAGTTTTGATACAAGTTCCACATTCTGGTCTACTTATAAAGATTATACATCAAATGGCGCAAGTTATTTAAATAGCAACGAAGAAGCAGTTATAAAAGCTTATTATAAAGAATTTATAAAAACTGATTTATCCGATGACGATTGGAATTCATTATTAGATAATATTTCTTATATTGTTACAGATAGTGAAGGTAATCCAAAATATATTATTTACGATTATGCTTCATTAAATTCATCAGTTCGAAATTTATGGAATAATACATCCACTTATGGATCAAACTATGACTATGGTGGTTCGTTATCCGCAAATAATGCGATTGGTAAATGGAATGATGGATTAATTTGTTGGGCATATAATACAAAAGACATTGGTGCAAGAGCGGGTTCTCCAGCTTGTTATGGTACATATGATTGGACAGGTTTAGTAGATAAAGATTATACATCTTGGTCTTCAAGTCGAAATTCGTCTTATGAGTCTTCTAAATATTATACAGGTGCGAATTATGTTTATGATAATACATCTTATATTACAATTTATGAACTTGAAGTATTAATGGCTTTTATGATTAATACTAAATCTGCGTGGTCTGGTGTTACGACTCCCACAACAAATACAGCTGCTTTAAAAGAAATCCAAAGAATTAGAGATACATACTTTGTTATTCCTAGATATTTTAATGATGATGGTATCGCAAATTTAATTGCTCAAGCATATAGTGATTTAGGTAAATCTTTAAGTGGTAATAGTACAACTGGCTTTAGCGCTGAATTAAAAGAATTCAAAGTTGCAGGTGTTAATTTTACTACACCACATGTTACATTAATGGATTCTTCCACAGCAGGTTTAGATTATTTCCCTAATTTAACTACTTTATATATCCATGGCGATTTTGACAACAAATTAAGAGCGTTCCATCAAGATAATACATTTACAACATTATTTAATCGTATTACTTCTAACAATACTAAATTAGTTAATTTAGCGTTGGAATATTGTTCTGATTCTAATATGTCATTAAGCTTAGAAAACATTTATAAGTTAGAAAACTTAAAAGTTGTTTCATTAAGACATAATCAATCTATTACTAATATTGGTGCTTTATTAAAACTTAATTTAAGTGGCTTATCTTATGTAGACGTTTCTGATATTAATTTAAAAAATAAATATTCAGAATTTACATTACAAGCTATCAATTTAAAATCTAATGTAACTCATAGTGTTTATTATTCTTTAGATGGATCAACATCTGCGACTGAATATACTGAAAAATTATCTTCTGATGCAGAAGGTTTAATTTACTTAGAAGAATTCTATACCTTACTCGCGGAAAATGCTCAATTAACTCAATATGTTTATGATGATGAAGGTAATAAAATGGAAGTTCAATGGTCTATTGAAGAAGGTAATGGATTAACATATATTGATAGTTCAAAGACTTCTACAATCGAAAGTATTGATTATCCTTATACAAATTATTACTTTGTTACAAGTGATTTTACATATAATAATACTACATTCACTGCGAACCATTTATATAAAATTTATTCTTCTGATAATGGTAAATCTATCGCATTTGAAGAAGTAAAAGATGAAAATGGTAACGCAATAGAATTATTAAGTAGTGAACCAAGTGATACTTTAACTGATGATGAAAAGAACGCTGCTATTGATGGAATACAAAAGCAAGATATTACTGAAGAGGGTGAATATCAGTTAACTAAAACAGGTAATTTTAATTCAGTTGATATAGATTCTATTGAGATTACTAACTCTTGGTATTCCCCCACCACCACCACCCCTAAACCAAGTAACTCTGAAACTAGTTTTTATTCTTCTAATGATTCTACAACATGTATATTCTTTGATTCTAATGGTAATTATATAAACAAATATTCAAATTGTTATTCATTTGGTTATTTATCTACTTCTTTATCTAGAGAATTAAGTTATACTAAGGTAGATACTACTGCAAAAAATGTAGTTAGTACATCTGTAGTTAAATATTATTATACATCTGAATCTGGTTATTACAATATATACAAGAAAGTTTATAACATTATTATCGGTGATAATGTGGTTACAAGTACTTATACAAGAACTGATAATGAAACTTTCAAATGTTGGTATGTATCAGGTAAACGTACGAGTTCAACTAATCTTTTTAGTACCACTTATACTTATACTTTTGTAAATTTATTAGATACATTTGACGATATAAGTTATATTGTTATTGGAGGTACTATTGACAGTAATAATAATGTTACTGGTGGTACTAAATATTATGTTAATGATTCAAATTATGGATATTCTTTAAGTACAGGTAATGAAAATGGTCCAAACACATCAACTAGTGCAGGGGTTAATGCTGCTTATGTTTCTAATAATAACATAATTTATTCCGCGATGGATGCAAAAACTTCTTTAGCTTCTGCAGTTAATACTATAAACAAAACAGTTTCAATAACTAATGCTAAAACTTATTACAATAATGGTACAGCAACAACTATATCATCAGGTTATACTACAATTACATTAGGTAATAATGGATTTGAATATACTTCTGGTAGTACTTCAACTGCGTTAACAAATGCTAAATATATGGATGATATACTATCGACCGCTAATACACATCTATCGGATTCTTATTTTGGTTTATATTATCATAAATATTACGCCTATGGAGGAGGTACCGCTACTTATAATGGGTTTACTTATACTCAGTATAATATATACTTCCTTGATATAAAAGATGGTAAATTCTATTGGGCACAAGATTCAAATGTCAACGCTCGAACTTATGAGACCATTACAACTACTTATTCTGATATCGACGCTATTATGAATAAGCTTGATGAAACTTATTTAGGTAAAGTTTATTACTTTACTGGTGGAGTAGATGGCGAATGGAGAACGGGTACTAATGTTTGGTTCCAAGTTGTATATAACCAAAAAGACAATGTCTATGAATTTACTAGATTTGGAACTATCGATACTGAATATCTAGTATTTAATTCAGGTGGTACTTTATCTACTCGATCTAATAATTTAAATACTAATGGTTTGAAATCTATATGTAACATTGTTGAATATATGGATACATATACATTCTCAAGTGGTGCAGCAACTACAACTTACGATAAAGCAACTGGCGGTACATTTACCGCGGTTATTAAAGCGACTATTACTGTTAATGGTCAAAAATACGAACGATTATTCGTTATGGATGTAATCGGATAAAAATGAAAGGAGGCAAAGATGATGAAATCTAAAAAAATATTCTTAATCGCAGGATTATCAATTGCAGCTTTAGCTACACCTATTGTAGGCGTCTTTGCCTACTTTAATCTAACTAAAGCAAGTACTAATATTACTATTAATAAAGATTTAAATAGTGATACTATTAAAATTACAAGCTTTGATGATTTAATTAAATATGCGAAAAATGAAACTTACAATAATAATGGTGAAGTAGATTCATCTATTGAAGACACTTCTGCAAATAGAAAAACATTAGTCTTACAAAATGATATTGTATTAACTAATTCTTTAATCATTACCGCGGATGTAAACTTAGATTTAAATGGTAAAACATTATATTTAAATGGTTATAGTTTAAATTATAATCATAAATTCTATGGTACATTCCAATTATATTCTTCTATTGCTAATGCAGTTATTATTCCTGAACAAGTAGAATTAATTAATGATAAATATCAAGATATTAAAGATGGTAGTGAAGGTAATATTTGTATATATACACCTAATGCAGTAGTTACAACAAATAAGAATATAACTATTAAAGTATTAAATAATTATACTGATTCTACTACACAAGAAGTAACTAAAGAATTAGCTTCATATATTAAAGTTGTTAAATCTTCTTCTCTAGCGACTTGTTATGATGCTTATAATTTAATATCAGAAAAGTTATTAAATTACACTGATACTAGACCTAGCAAAATAAGTTTAGATGAATTAAAAGTAGATGCTTCTATTACTGAA
>CAVFKD010000048.1:0-6622 GCA_963623095.1 bacterium
ATTCAGGACTAATTTTCTTATTATCTTTTATATCAACATAAACCACTACTTTTGAATATTTATCTAAGTCTTCTTTTAATTCTTGTTCAAATGCATAACTATGTTTAAAATCAGCGCTTAATCTTTTAATTTTAAAAGCAATGTCTTTATCTCCTAAAGTTTTAACATAATTTTCAATATTAAAATCACTAAATAAATTATGTTTTAAAATATCTGCATAATGAAGATTACTCATTTTTGCGTTTTCTTGGAAGTCAATGGAAAATTTGCCGATAAATAATGTTTCATCATTATTTTTTAAAGGTAAAATATCTTCATTGTTCTTAATTAAAGTAATACCTTTAGAAGAAACTTTATCTAAACTCTCTTTACGAGTAGTAATGGATTCTAGATATTTATTGTATTCGTTGTATTTCTTTTTAGTATCATCTTTACAACTTTTATCATTTAATTTCATCTCTTCAATTAAAGAAATAATTTGATCAATGTTTTCATTTAATTTTTCTTTATTAAGTAGAATATTGTGATCAACTAATTCATTAAAATTAAATTCTGATAATTCACCATTTTCTTTTAAAGATAATTTCTTTTCATAGTTAACTAAAGCTTCTTTTAATGAAGAAACTAAATTTTCATTATCTTTACTAAAAATATATAATGCACCATTATTAATTAAACTAATGGCATCTTTGATATCTTGACAAATACCTAAGAATGATCCTTGATAATTAAATTTTTCTTTAAAGAATTTAATTTCTTCAATATTTCTCACTACTACAAAATCAATATGACCATTTTTTAAAATTTCTAAATACATGTTATCAACGAATGAATTATGTTCATTTGGTAGAATAAAATTATCATCCAAGAATAAACAAGTTTTACCTCCATAGTTATTAATTAACTTAGAACATCTAGAAATATATAAAGAATTTAAGTATGCATCTTCAGAATAATTTTCTTTATTTAAATCGATAGAAAAACTAAATAACTTATATGGAGAAGTAATTTTAATTTCTTCAAGTTTTAATTTAATAGTTTCATCTAATAATTGTTCATCAAAAAATGAAGCACCTAAAATTTCTTTAGAAGGAAAAATTAAATAATTATCTTCATTAAAAGAAAAACTAAAATCAATACTAGGGAAATTAAAAGCACCTAAAGTTTTACTTTTAAGTCCTCCTAGAGTTACAAACTCAATTTTTTCATCGTTTGTCATTAAATCAATTAAATTCAAATTCTTCATAAGCTACATACCTCTTACTACACATTAATTTTATTATAAAGGAAATTTTTATTATTTAAAATAATAAAATATCAATGACCACTTTTACTTTACTTTTTTTACTTATTTAAACTGGGGGGGATTTAAAGGACAAAAAATGCCACTTTTTAAGTGACATTTTTGCTTAAAATATTTTCATTCCGCTTAATAAAGCAAGTGAAGGTCCTTTATATGAATCAACTGTTGTTAATTTATTAGCGAATGTGATGTTTTTAATTACATCAGATAATTTACCAGATATTGATAAAGAAGTAACAGGTACAATCTTAGTTCCATCATAATAATAGGCTAAACGAACTTCTCCTCCGATATAATCGTTCATTAAATCAACTTGTAAACCAGAGAAAGATGCGCATTCTAAATAAGGATTTTGCTTTAATTCTTTGATAGATTTTTTACCTTTCGCTAAAGAAATTAAATTTAAATCTCCAGTAGGCTTTTTATGCAAATATTGAGCGTAAGTATTATTACCATATGTATTAACTAAAACACCATCTTTAATTAATGTTTTCTTCTTTAAAGTTATTCCATCATTATCGAATAATCTACTAGAAGCACAATTTTCTATTTGTCCTAATAAAGAAACGTTTAATTTATCGCCTTTAGAATCTTTTTGGATATCATCATTTACATTTAAACTGTTGTATTTATTATAGATAGTTGCGTAATTTAATTCACCAACATATGCTCTAATGATTTGTTCAATTTCTTGAGGTCTTAAAATAATATTTACTTCTTTATATGTATCTAATTTTTTTGCTTTCGCTCTAGAAGATACATCTTTTAAAGCTTGATTAATTTGTGTTTTTAACCATGATTCATCAAATGATGTAAAGTTGAGTTGAGTATAAATCTCTACTGAATCATTTTTTGTATCATAAGTAGGAATTGTTTCAATCATTGATGAATATTTAACGCACTTTTTATCAATTCCTTGTGAATTAATTAAATGAGTAGTTGTTTTATAAATAAATATTTCTGTTGCGTTTAATTGGCCTTTAACCTTTGATGCACAAGAATTTAAAACATCAAACATTTTTGCACCTAAAACCTTAGGTTCATAATCCGCGAAATTTGAATTTAATGTTTCATTTAATACTTCATTCTTTGGTAATTTGAATTTCTTATTAGTGATTAATTTAGCCATTTTTATCGCATTTTCAATCTTATAAGTGATACTTTCTTCATTGTCTGAATTATTAATTGAGAAAGAAGAATGGCCTCTAAATTTCTTAAAATCAACGTATAAAGTCACTTCTAAAGATGAAGTAGAAGTCGAACGGACTGTTTCTAAAGATTCATGAACAAAGAATAATTCATAACTATCAACATCTTCTTTGATAATGCGATAGTCAGAAATTTCATCATATTTTTTTAATAAATTAATAATCTTTTCCATTAGCTTAATTTCACCTTTGCTTTCAAATATGGGCCTCCATCTGAAACTCTAACCCATTCTTTATAACCTTTGCCACACGCTCCAGCACCTATAATTTCAAATTCATCGCTGACCATTGAAATTGATTTTAATAAATCAGGTACAAATCCTGACATAACTACTGGAGTAACATAATTATCAGTTAATTTACCATCGATAATTTCTATTCCGTATTGGCAAACGCATTGAATAGCCCATGATTTAGGATCTTCCATACCATTATTAGTTTCAAATAACATATAGCCATGTTTAATAGATTTAATCATATCTTCAACTTTATCATGACCTTTTTCAAAGAAAGTATTTGTCATTCTTGTATATGATTTACGTTTGTATGATTGTCTTTTTGAATTGCTTGTTGGAGTACAATCTAATTGTCTAGATGAAACTAAATCACAAATACCTGTAACTAATATTCCATCTTTAATAATTTGAGTATCAGTCGCAAGAACTCCATCATCATCAAAGAAATATGATGATACTGAGAAAGTAGAACTTGCTCCATCTCTCATATTAACTAATGGAGAAGCAACATATTCTCCAACCATCTTTTTAGCAAGAGCTCTATCTTTGACAAATTGATCCATTTCTACCCCATGACCAAATGCTTCATGAGCGATTAATCCTGTAATAGTTGGATGAGTAATTACATCATATACACCAGGAACAATGGCTTTTGCCGAAGCAAGATTTTTACCTTTTAAAATCATTTCATCAATTTTCTTTGGTAAAGATTTAATAACATCTTTCATTACATTGGAATTAACGCTGACTCTTGAACGAGACATTTTACCATTATCGCCTAAATATATACCCATTAAGTTAGAATAAACCCAAGTATAATTTTGTGATAATTTCTTATTTTTAGAAATAAATATTTTAGAAACTTCAAAAGTTTGAATAGAACAAGTAACGTTTTTTAAATGTTCATCTTTCTTTAATGTTTTAGTAACTAATTTCTTACAAAAAGATAATAATTCTTCATTTGAATAATTTTCAAAATCAGATTCACGAACGAAATCTTTTTCTAATTTTTCTTCTTCTACATCTTTACTATATACTTCAATATTTGATAATGATTCATCTACTTTTATAGCTTCTTTTATTTTATTGCAAAATGATAATAAATCATTTGGAAATGAATCAAATGAATATTCATAAAATCCACGTCCATTACTCATTTTAACGACAAAACCTAATTGTTTGTCGAAATTATTATCACCAATAGATGATGTAGATTTGTTTGCCATAATAGTGACGCCTTTTACATCACAACCTAATATGGAAACATATTTATAGTCTTTTCCAAGAATATTGACAAGTTCTTGGCAATTAGACTTATTATCTAATAAAAACTTTGATAATGCCATATGACCTCCTATATACACAAAAATCTTAGAAATAAATCTAAGATTTTAATTTTTTTATTTAGTTTCTTCTTCAACTAATTTTTTTACTTTTTTCAAGCCAGCAGTTTCATCTACTGGAATTGAAAAGCAAATACCTTGTCCTTCTGTTCCTAGACCAACTTCTTTATAAATTGCATGTAAAATTGCATCTTTAATATTTACATTTGCGAGGATAAGGACAACTTCTTTTTCTGGGTGGAATGCAATATGGAATAATGCTTCTGCTTCTTCTCTAGCAGTACCTCTAGCATCAAGAACAGTTCCTCCCTTTGCACCAGCTTCTCTAGCTGCATCCATTAATTTATCTGAGAAACCAGAATTAACAATCGCGATTATTAATTCATGTTCACTTTTTGTATCTAATTCTTCATCTGCCATATTATCTACCTCCTAGATTTGCTAAATAGTTGTAAGTCATTTTACCAATGACACTTGTTAAACTAACTGTGAAGGCTACACCTTTACCATTTCTTGTTTTAAAATACTTATCTTCATAAGCGGCAAGAATTTGTTTTACTTTATTAGCTTGAACTAATGAAATAATAACTGCTTTATTATTTGATTCGAAACCAACTAATTTATTGATTTGAGTTGATGTTCCTTTACCATAAATAACAGTTTGATAGTTTACATCATATCCTTCAAGTGCGCTCATAATGAAGTCCGCTTTTTGTCTTTCAACAATTGTAAATAAGATTTTTAACTTAATAGGCGCGGTTAATCTTTCTTTTTCTTCTTTTGTTTTATTTTCAGTTTTAGGAAGAACTTTCTCTTCAACAGTTTCAATTGTCTTTTTAATTATATTCTCTGCCATAAGTTCTCCTTTCTAGAAATAAATAATTTGTTCATCATCCGCATTAAGAATTTTCTTAGTACGACGTTTTTGAATAATTTTTTCAGCAATAATAGATTTAAAGCCTAATAATTGAATTGTAATTAATGGAGTCATCGCAACCATCGCGACAATTCCAAATCCATCATATAATATCTTACTTTCGCCTTGTAATACATAACATGCACCAATCGCTAAAGGAAGAATAAAGCTTGATGTTAAAGGTCCTGAAGCAACACCACCTGAGTCAAATGCGATCGCAGTATAGACTTTTGGTACAAATAAAGATAACGCTAATGAAATAAAATAACCTGGAATTAAGTAATAAAGAATTGAAAAATCAAAGACAATTCTAATCATTGATAATCCTAAAGCAATTCCAACACCAATTGATAAAGATATTAACATTTGAAGTTTACTAACCCCACCAGTTGTAACTTCTTCAACTTGTTTAGTTAAGACATGTACTGCAGGTTCCGCTAAAACGACAACCATACCTAGAACAAATCCAATAACAATAACCCAAATAGGTGATATATTTGCAAGTTCAGTACCAAGTTTATAACCAACAGGCATGAAGCCTAATGTCGCAGAAGCTAAGAAAATAACTAAACCGATAAATGTAATTACAATACCATAACCAATTTGGATCAATTTAGATAATGGAAGTTTAATAAAGATAAAGTTAATAACTAAGAAACATACGCAAATTAATGCTAAAGAGATTGCGACTTCTTTCGCGGTACTTCCTAAAGTAGTTAAGATTGTCATACCAATTGTTTCAGGGTTAATTGAATATCCTGCAGGTATTTCATAATCAATACTTCCAGATGTTGTTAAACTTAATAATAAGACAACCAATACTGGTCCAATTGAACATAAAGCAACTAAGCCGAATGAATTTTCTTTTGATTCACGACCACCAACAGATTGAGCAATACCTAAACCTAAAGCCATAATAAATGGAACTGTAATTGGTCCTGTTGTAACTCCACCTGAATCATAACTTAATGCCATAAATCCTTCTTTACCATTAATTGCAACAATAGATGTAATCATAAAGACTAACATATAAAACAACATTAATCGTTTAGATAAATCTTTTTTAAAGACAATTTTAATTATCGCAAGCATTAAGAATAAGCCAACACCTAAACCAACTGTATAAATTAATAATTGACCATTAATAACTTTTTCAACTTGACCGGCAAGAACGCTTAAATCAGGTTCTGCAACAGTAATTAAAAGTCCCATAATAAAGCAAATGGTTAAAACAAGAGGAATCTTCTTTGTTTTCATTAATGATGTACCAATATGTTTTCCCATTGGACTCATTGCCATATCTGCGCCGAGATTAAAGAAAGTCATACCAATAATTAATAAAATTGCTGCTCCTATGAAAATCCATAATTCACCAGCTGTTAAATTAAGTAATGGAGTAAAATTTAATATCAAGACAATGACAGTAACTGGCAAAATGGAAGTTAAAGATTCTTTCATTTTCTCCCAAAATTTGAGTAACATGTAAATCACTCCTTTCAATTGATAATATCTATATATATATATTAACACATGTAAAAAAAATAAGGAATATAGAAAAGCAAAAAAAAAAGCCCGGCAGCTCGCTATTCTGTCCTTACGGATACCTTCGCCACTAC
>CAVFKD010000049.1:0-5851 GCA_963623095.1 bacterium
GATACAAATATGGGGTTTTTGTAACACATGGCCCTGCACTGTATCACATCACAGCTTGTCCACATCCAATCCACCACCACACCACACCAATGTGCGATATAAGTCACCACCACACCACACTTATTTGGATCCACTAAAAAAGCCCTAGCCACTTAGCTAGAGCGATTTGTATATGTTTTCAATTAAGACACCAGCATCAACCGATGAATAAGTCACATCACGGCGCGCTATGGCTTGTTTTAAGCCCGCTAGAGCCACGCGGATATCACCGACTAGTAATTCAGTATTTTGAATTAAATCATCAAAATTGACCGTGTAAATCGTTTTATTTGTATTAGGCTCAACAGTGCTTGATTCTATATACCATTTATCTTTGAACAAGTTAGTAGTCATGTTATCTTTCCAACAAATCAGATAAACACCGCCTATCCTAAATACATGCCTTAGTCTAAAATCAAATGGTTTAGATCCAATTTTATATTTAGTATCGTTTATAGCTATACCATTCAACGCGTATTGTGTGTACTCATCATCTTCCAATAATGTAGGATTAGATTTTAATATGAACTCCTTAAGCTTATCGCTTATTATAGGGAACTCCAATACATAATTTTTACCAACGATAAATGCACCAGGTTTAATGTTCAGTAGTGACATCTTTAAATATGCAAAAAATGGATTAAAAATGGTATATGGATTACCTGTAAACCAACATTTAGTAGTCTTATGTTCATATTTAGTGAACTCACGTGAATATGTACCGTACAAGTCTTTAAACAACATTACTTCATCAGATAAATATTGATTAGTTTTATTTGGAATAAATTCATCAAACCATATAATTGATACATCAGGAATAATGTTAGATTTAGCACGCTCACTAGGTATTGACAGTGCTTGGATTCTAAAAAATAATTTAGTTTTTTTTGAATCTAAATATATATCTGCTTGGCCTTGCTGCAAGTCACCTTTAGAAAAATAAAGCCTGATGCGTTTATGCACAGGCAAAAATTTATTAATTGTTAAAGCTATTGAATTAACATAGCCAGGAGTAATATCAACTGGCCTTCTTCTAATAATTAAAGCGTGATTATGTTTATGTTCGTATTCTTTCCAAATTTTACGACAAATTTTAGTTGTTTTTGCCGTGCCTCTAGCACTGATACAAAAATTATATGTCTTATCATAAGAATCAACCTTATCGCAGTTCCAATGGATGTTATCAGCAACTTGTTTACGCTTACGAACATCTATTACATGATTTCCCATAGTTATAACCTCGATGCAGTCATTGTATCTTCTTCATAATTTCCATCGTTATTGGACTTAATTTTAACTAACACAATGCCATTAGTGAATCCTTTTAAATCGGCGTTCCAAATGAATTCGTTAAATGATACATCTTCTGTGCCAAATACTGACTTAATATCATCTTGCGAATATGGTGGTAGGTTATCATAAATCTCTTGTAACATATTTGAATTGGCGCGATTGATGTATATATCATGTTGACCTTCACGTTGTTGCTTCATCAATGTAGCTTGAAGTTGCTTATTAACTGATTTTTGAAAATCTTTGATGTCGTTAAAAGCGGTTGGATCTAAATAAGCACCAGTCTTATCAATTAAGCCCTTATTGGCTTTTTTAAAGGCCTTAACATATTCATTAAGTGTTGTAGCTCTGACCATTGCACCTGTTGTCTTAAATATATCATATCCTTGATATCTTGACTTGATATAACTTCTACGCTGTGCGCCAGCTTTTATCTTAGTTCTATATCGTTCATTATATTGTTGCTTTTTAAATTGTGCTACTGTAATTTCACCAAATTGTCTCTTTTTTCTTCCCATAATTATTCCTCCTATAATCCTGTTGGACTTGTTGTTGATTCTCTAAATTGTATCTCATATCTATTAGGATGCACCATTTCAAGTATGTATCTAGGATTGTCATATATAAGTGTATCAGATGCATATCTAGTAGCTGATATACCACTATGTTTCTCGCGTTCTAGATTAAATCGCTTAATCATATTAGATATATATGTAAGTGATGCATCTACATGTTCTAGTTTAAATTGACCTAGTTCAAATCCTATTTCTAAGTCATTTCTAGGCTTGAGCGATACGATATTATCTACAGTCTGCATTATGGTATCACTATCTCGCTTAGATTCCATAAACTCTTTAGCATATCCTAATACTGCCGCTCTAATAAATATATTATGATATTTCATAGCTCCTAGCATCGCATTAAATCTAACTTTAAATTTATGATCGGATTGTTTACGGATGTAACCATGTTCAGCCCACATTTTAAAGCATTCATACTTCTTCTTTTTAAATCTAAATTGAGCATATCCACTAGTTTTTAATTCGAGCCTAAGCAACACCTTACCATTGCCAGCATTTTCAATAAATCCTATCTCATCTTCTTTAATCTTACCACATCCTAGATTTTTTCCTGTTGGTAGATCTTGCGTTAAAAAGTAGGGGTAGCAACTATTCATATCGTATGACCATATATGTTCTAATTTTCTACAAGCATAGTTAGGGTCGCAATATAGATATGGCTCACAATATATGTCATCGAATGTATCTATGCCTAATAATCTAAATACTTCTTCTTCCGACATTTCATAATCTTCGTTGGTTTTTTTAGCAAAGCGATTAATATCCTTAATTGCTTGCGCACCTATTCCATCAGGCGCTTTGGCAGTTTTTTCGTTAGCAATTTCAATTGAATTGCCGACATAACCATCAACTGCATAATGTTTGTTTTTCCATTCCAATTCTTCATCTTTTAACACAGCGTGAACATTCCCTTTTTTATCAGTCCATAAATAGACTTCATTTTTAAATAATTGAATGTATTCACCTATTTGTTGACTTTTGAGCACATAATCTTCAAAAATTTGATTTGTCTTACGCTTAATTTTGGCGTTAAAAGAATCGAATGTAATATATTCTATTCTTAATTTCATATCTTTAGTCCCTTCGCGATTTTTTTAAGAACGAATCCAGCTCACGAAGGACCAATTTGCTTTTGCTTGAATTCGTTCCTAAAAGAAAAAAAACTAATCTTTTATCCAGTGTCGTTGTTGAAGATTAATTAGAACATCCATACGTATCTGGAGAATAACAGTTCTTTTTTGCTAGGTGTCTTTTAACCTATAGACAGTTCCAAAATTTTGTAAAAGGAATTGTGTGTAAAAAACTTATTTTAGAACTTGCAATTGGTAATTATTCTCCAAATAATGTGCTAGAAAGGAAAAATAAAAATGCTAACAAGTTCTTTTGTTAAGGTGTCTTTTAACCAATTCCTTTCTATTTTTTTATTTAGAATGGTAAATCATCTGCTGTACCTGTATCAGCTTTAGCAGGTGCATCGGATTTCTTTTCACAGAATTGAACTGAATCACAAATTACTTCAAAAACATTAACATTGATTTTATCTTTATTTGTGTAAGTGCGTTGATTTAAACGACCTTCAATTGCTAAAAGAGATCCCTTTTTCATATATTTAGCAATAACTTCACCTGTTGTGTTCCAAGCTAAGCATGGAATAAATGATGTTGTTTTTTCAGCATCTTTTTTAACAGGATTGTCAACTGCTAATGTGAATGATGTGACTTTTGATTCACTCTTTGTTGTTTTGATTTCAGGGTCCTTGGTAAGTCTACCAATTAATACGATTTTATTCATTTTTTTAATCCTCCATATATGAATAATACAAGACTTCTTTGAGCGGTGAAATCAGTGAATATCCGCGTTTGTTATTAATGTATAACCTAAGCATATATAGTATATATTATTTAAGAAATTAATACAAGTATATATTAAGCTAATGGATCTAATTCTTTATCGTAAAATTGTTCGAGTATATCAGATTCATCACTCTTATTAGGTGATACATTAAAATATGTAAATACAGTGTCCATTTTCATCACTTGTTTGATAACCGCTCCATTAGTATTCATTAAAAATACTATTCCATTATCTAGCTTATAATAACGATGTTTAAGTCTACGATTAAGTTGTTCAACAGGTTCAGTGTTGATTGATCCATCTTCCGACCTAAACATTGAATATGTAGTATCTGGAGCATTGATAGAAGTAATAATCATTAATTTACACCTAGACATGTCAACATTGTGGTATCTAGCTCCTTGCTGCTTATTAGTATGATTATCAGTTAATTGCAAGAATGCGCTGAATTTCATTGTGGATGCTCTAAATTCATCAACTATAATGCATGGCTGTAAATCATAATTATCAAATAAATTGTCGCCGTTAGCGGTAATAAACGTTTCATATCCCATTCTATCGGCAAAATATTTTGCAAGAGTTGTTTTACCTGAACCACTAGATCCAGTAATCCAAATAACTTGCATATCACGATTAGTGATAGTTCTAGCTGAACGATACTTTTGACATTTATCAATAACTGATTCATATTCTAAATACTCGCCTTGTGTCAAAAAATCTAGCAATACATTTAATGATATGTTAGCGGATGCATAAGCACTTAGATAAGTATCAACATCGCACAGTCGTTGGTTGTTAACAACTTTTCTAAATGCTTTTGCTTCTGATGCTTTAGCATTCAAATATTTAATTAGGAATGGCTCTAAATTTGAAGAATCAACAGGAATAGTTATATTCTTAGTATTCGCTAAGTCAACTAATCTATGATATGCATCTACTTCTTTAAGCATTCAAATTCACTTCTTTTCTTATAAATTTTAGTAAGTAATTTAGAACCTGTATACTGCCATTCAATTCCTTGTTTAGACATATCATTCATATATTTAGATATGATCTCATATAAATATTCAACTTCTTCTTGATTTAAGCACAATAATTTAAAATTAGGATTCATTTTATTTATACTCCTTAACATTATTTGTTATAAACTTGTTATATAAATATAATAAATATTCAATTTCATCATAGCTCAATTCATAATCAAACATTTTAGTTGATTCTCTTCTAAATACAAACATCATTGTTAATAAACTGTTTAATTCTTTAGCAGTAATATTTTTATATTCACATTTAGTAATATTGCTATTGTAATTTTTTTGATCGTGTAATAACATTGATTTACTTTCTAAATCAATTGAACCAATAGATTTGCCATCTAATAACATGCATATTATTTCTTTATATAAAGTGCCTTGTTCCCTTTTATATTTAAAATATGTAATTCTATTTTCAATTTCTAAGTAACTTTTCATTTTTTTATTCTCCTTTATTCAATTTCTTTTGTCCTAATAATATTATTAGTATTAATATTGCTATTAGCATTCTGATTTATGTTTTTTTCTACTTTTGCGAGTATATTCTAATACTTGTAAATCATTGTACTCATGTTTACTGCATCTGATATACAGCCTCATAATTTTTTCAAAATATTCAGGATTGATAATTTCAATTTCAAATTTAATCCTACCTAACATTCTAACAATTGCTTTTGGTTCAAACATCCAATTAATTAAATCTTCATAAATACTTAAATAATTTGAATATTGATGTTCACTTAATATCTCGTGACTTAACCAATCAACAATGCTTGCTTTTTCAAATGCAGTCATTCCTTTAGTTTTTGGAAGTTTGTAAACATCATCAATGTCTTGCCATAGCTTTAAATGAAAATTAATATCATTCAAGTGATCTTCAGTTATCGGCCATGTTGCTAAAAATTTTTTGTTATTCATATTTTAATATCTCTTTTCTAATGTTTTTAATAAATCATTAATAAATTTTTTGATAATTAGTAATACAATAATTTCTATAAACTTCATAAACATTTTTCATTTTTCCGCCCTCCTTATTGAGCATCTATATTG
>CAVFKD010000050.1:0-5687 GCA_963623095.1 bacterium
ATCAGTTCCATATTGTCTATTTAAATATTCACAATACTTTAATCCTGAAATCTTCGCTAAAGCATATGCTTCATTAGTTGGTTCTAATGAACTTGTAAGTAAACAAGATTCAGGCATTGGTTGAGGAGCCATCTTAGGATAGATACAAGATGATCCTAGGAATTCTAACTTCTTGCAACCATTCTTCCAAGCTGCATGAATAACATTCATTTCAAGAGTCATATTCTCATACATAAAATCCGCAAGATGTTCGCTATTAGCGACAATACCACCGACTTTAGCAGCAGCTAAGAATACATATTCAGGTTTTTCTTCTTCAAAGAATTTATTAACATCTGCTTGATTTAATAAATCAAGTTCTTTATGTGTTCTAGTAATTATGTTGGTATAGCCTTTAGATTGTAAGTTTCTAACAATTGCAGAACCTACCATTCCCTTATGACCAGCAACATATATTTTTGCATTCTTATCCATCATAATATTAGTCCTCTAAAGCTTTGTTAATTCTTTCTGAATCTAAATGTAATTTTTCAATCTTAGCTCTTTGTAAATCACTTTCAGCCATCATCTTACATAATTCTTCATATGATGTTGATTGAGGATTCCATCCAAGAACTTCTTTTGCTTTTCTTGGATTACCCCAAAGGTTAACAACATCTGTAGGACGATAGAACTTTTCATTTACACATACAAGCATCTTACCAGTTGCTTTATCATAACCTTTTTCGTTAATACCTTCACCCTTCCAAACAAGATCAATACCAACATAATGGAAAGCTAATGTTGCAAATTCTCTAACTGTATGTTGAACACCAGTTGCGATAACGAAATCATCTGGTTTATCTTGTTGAAGAATTAACCACATACATTCAACATAGTCTTTTGCATAACCCCAGTCTCTTAAAGAATCAAGATTACCAAGTTCTAAATGATCTTGTAATCCCATCTTAATACGACCTGCCGCAATAGTGATCTTTCTTGTAACGAAGTTTTCTCCACGTCTAGGAGATTCATGGTTAAATAAGATACCATTACATGCAAAGATGCCATAAGCATCTCTATATTCTCTACACATCCAGAATCCATATTGTTTAGCTACTGCATATGGAGAGAAAGGATGGAAAGGAGTATTTTCATCTTGAGGAACTTGTTCAACCTTACCATAAAGTTCTGAAGTAGAAGCTTGATAGAACTTTGTTTTCTTTTCTAAATGTAATACATGAATTGCTTCAAGTATTCTTAATACACCGATTGCGTCTACATCTCCAGTATATTCAGGGGCATCAAATGATGTACCTACATGAGATTGAGCCGCTAGATTATATATTTCATCTGGTTGAATCTTTGAAATTAAATTAATTAAACCAGATGAATCAGATAAATCTCCATCATGAATAGTAATTAAATTCTTTTCAAGTAAATGATCAATTCTACCAGTATTAGAAATAGAAGCACGTCTAACAATACCATGTACTTCATATCCTTTTTCAAGTAAGAACTCTGCAAGATATGATCCATCTTGTCCAGTTATACCTGTAATTAATGCTACTTTACTCATAAATAATATATTCCTCCAATTTTATTTATTTAAAGAATTCATTCAATTCATTATGAATCTTTTCTTCTTGTATTTTAGTTTCTTCTATACTTGATGCACTTACTGATATATAAGTCTTTAACTTAGGTTCAGTACCACTAGGTCTAACAACTACAGAAGAATTACCTTCTAAATAATATTTAAGTACATCACTCTTAGGTAATCCATCTAAACCTTTAGAATAATCTAAAGTCTTAATAACTTTCTTACCACCTAAAGAAGATATACCTAATCTAAACTTAGACATAATATCTTGCATCTTCTTAAAACCTTCTGAACCATCAAATTCAAATGAATATAATGTGTTATATGTATATCCATATGTTTTATATAATTCATCTAGTTTATCAAGTAATGATATACCTTTAGATGCATAATACGCAAACATCTCACAAATCATATATGCACCATTAACTGCATCTTTATCTCTAACATAAGTTCCAGATAATACACCATATGATTCTTCAAATCCAAAGATATATCTTTCAGGATGTCCTTGTTTTTCTAAAAGTCCTATTTGTTCACCAATGAACTTAAATCCTGTTAGAACATTAATAGTCTTTACTCCATAATGTTCTGCGATTCTTTCAGCCATATCAATGGTAACAATAGTTTTTACCATAATAGGATCTTTAGGCATCTTATTTAAGGCTATTCTTCTTGAACATATATAATCAAGAAGTAACATACCGGTCTCATTACCGGTCAATAATTGATATTCACCGTTTTTATTTTTAACTGCAATACCAACTCTATCACAATCAGGATCAGTAGCAAGTAATAAATCTGCATTATTCTTCTTTGCGTATTCCATACCTAAAGCCATAGCTTCTTTAATCTCTGGATTAGGATAAGGACATGTAGGGAAATAACCATTAGGTAATTCTTGTTCTTTAACAATAGTAATATTTGTATATCCTGATTCTTTTAACGCTCTAGTAACAGGTATTAAACCTGTACCATTTAATGGAGAATAAACAATAGATACATCTTTGTTTACTTCTTCATTACCAAGTAAAGATTGATTCTTTACTTCTTCAATAAATGAAGTAATTACTTTAGGTTCAATATATTTAATTAAACCTTTTTCAAATCCTTCATCTAAAGAAATATATTTAATATCATTGAATATATCAATGTTATTAATATAAGAAAGTATTTCATCCGCGGCTTCTGTTGTTATTTGACATCCATCTGCTCCATATACTTTATATCCATTATATTTAGATGGATTATGGCTAGCGGTAATCATAACACCCGCAGAACAATGTAAGTATCTAGTTGCATAAGATAATGTAGGAACAGGAGAAATATATGGATAAATATGAACTTTAATGTTATTCGCTGCAAATACTCTAGCAGCTACATTTGCGAACACATCGCTTTTAAGTCTTGAATCTCTTGAAATAGCAATACTTCTATTAGATTCATCAAAGTTCTTTAAGATATAATTCGCTAAACCTTGGCTAGCTTTAGCGACTGTATATATATTCATTCTATTAGTGCCTGCACCAATAGTTCCTCTTAAGCCACCTGTACCAAAAGCAAGGTCACGATAGAAAGCATCTTCTTTTTGAGTTTCATTCATTGACTTAAGTTCTTTAATTAAATCTATATCATCATAAGCTTTATTAAGCCATTGTTGATATTTAGTTTCAATATCTTTCATATTCTTAACCTCCTTTAGGAATAGTTTTTTTAATTTAACATCTAACTCTTAAGAATGAGGCTTTACCATGTATTCTTAATTCATCTGAGTTAGAAGGAACAAATATAGTATCACCTTTAAAGAAGGTAATAGTATTATTTGTCTTGGTATCTATAATTGTACCACAACCACTATAACAAATCAAAAGTTGGAATGTTGAACTTCCTGTTTTAAAATAAGCAAGTTCTTTTGTTCGTTCAGTGTTAATAATAAGTCTTTCTACTTGGAAGTATTTACATCTAGCAAGTAATTGACTACTTCTTCCTTGTCTATACTTAAATACATTAAGTGGTTGACGAGGATTATCGTTAGGTTTAAGTATCGCTACATCTAGCGCTTTATCTATATGAAGATCTCTAAGTTTACCATTCTTATCAACTCGATTATAATCATATAGTCTATATGTTAAATCGCTAGATTCTTGAATCTCAGCGATTAAACAACCAGAACATATCGCATGTACAGTACCTGAAGGAATGAAATATACTTCTCCAGGTTTAACATGTACTTTGTTCATGTACTTATCTAAATCACCTTTTTTAATAGCGTTTCTTACTTGTTCTTTAGTAACTTCATGATGGAAACCATATATGATAGATGCATCTTTAGAAGCATCTACTATATACCACATCTCAGTTTTACCTAAAGAACCATTTTCATAAACACTTGCGTATTCATCACTAGGATGAACTTGAATAGATAAATCTTTACTTGCATCAATAAATTTAACTAATACAGGTATTTGGTTATTAACAATCTTAGGATGAGTTCCTATATATTCAGGATGCATATTTAATACATCCATTAACTTCATTCCTTTATAGATACCTGAATCAACAATTGATTCACCATTAGGATGAGTAGAACATTCCCAAGATTCTGCGAGTGGAGTAACATCTAAATCTTTATTAAAGTCATCTTTAAGTCGATGTCCTCCCCATAGATTATCTTTACCAACAGGATGAAGCTTAAATGGTTCTACATTATTATTCAAGCTCATATTTCTTCTTATCTTTCACATCAATATCTTTACCTAATTGAACTTCAATTAATTCAATATCAGTATCTGCGATAATTGTATGTCTACAACCCGATTCAATAGTAACTACATCACCAGAATGAACATGTTGACTCATTCCATCAACAATAACTGTTCCTTCACCTGAGATAATAGTCCATATTTCATCTCTTCTTTCATGAGAATGATATGACATTTGATGACCTTTATTTAATACTACTTTAACAGTAATAGATGATTCATTAAAATCAATAACTTGATATTTACCCCAAGATTTCTCTGCGAATTTAATTGTTGAATCTATCTTTTCAACAATTGGTTTAATTTGAGAAGAACCTTCTGGAGTAGTAACAAGTATTCCTTCTGGAGAAGATACAACAATTAAATCTTTTAAATTCATACATACTACTGGTATGTCAAGAGAATTAATAGCTTTAACATTTTCACATTTATCATTTAAGATAACATTACCTAAGGTATTATCATCCATTGTTTCAACTAATGTGTTCCAAGTACCTAAATCTTTCCATAAGCCATTAAAACGCATTACTTGAATAGAAGATTCATGTTCAACTACTGCGTAGTCAAAACTAATCTTATTAACAGGATCATACTTATTAAATAAGTCATAATAATCACTAAAGTCTATTAACTTATGTGCAATATCTAATACATAACCAATCTTATAAGCAAATATACCTGCATTCCATAATGCACCTTCAGAAATATATTCTTTAGCCTTTTCTTCAGTAGGTTTTTCTTTAAATGAAGAAACTAAAGAAACATCATCTTTAGTTTTAGGCATAATATAACCATATTTTTCAGAAGGATAAGTAGGTTCCATACCCATTAATGTAAGATTAGATTTACCTTCTTTAGCAAGTGTATAAAGTCTTTCTAAAGCTTTAAAGTAATCATCTTCTACATATGGATCAACTGGACATACTACAACTGCTTCATCATTAGGTACTCCCATTACATCATGAAGATATGCTGTTGCAAGTGCAATTGCAGGGAATGTATCTCTTCTTGTTGGTTCAATAGATAAATTAATACCTTCACCTAATTGATTAACAAGTTCAGATACTTGAGATTTAGATGTAGCAATAGTTACATTAGCGTCTTTATCTATTTTCTTAATAGAATGATACATTCTTTGTACCATTGATTCATATTCACCATTACTATCTTTAAATATTTTAATAAATTGTTTACTTCTAACATCATTAGATAAAGGCCATAATCTTTTTCCTGAACCGCCTGAAAGTAAAATAATATTCATAATAGTTATTCTCCTGTCTTATCAAATAATACCATCCAAGCACCCTTGAATAATATCTTAGTATCTAACCATATAGATCTAT
>CAVFKD010000051.1:0-5566 GCA_963623095.1 bacterium
GAAATAGTTGTTTTTAAACAATCTTCAAAACTATCACTTATTAAGAAACAATATAGTGCTTGAGGCATTGTAACTTGGCATATTTCTTCACCATGATAATAAGATTTTACTAAATCATCATAATTTAGTTTCTTTATTTCAGGATACCTCTTAACCGCGTATTTTCTTAATTCTTCTTTGCTCGCACCATTTCTAGCTTTGAAGATCATCATCGCAGTTACTTCTGCACCTTTTAATCCTGCTGGATGATTATGGGTAACACTAGTTACATTATGAGATAGTTTTTTTACTTCTTCTTCACTGTTAGCAATCCATCCAATAGGACTTACTCTCATTGCTGAACCATTTCCATAGCTACGATAAGGTTTTCTTTCCTCACCTAATACCCAATAATAGAATCTTCCTCCATAACCTGCGTTAGGATATTTTCTTCCCCATAATTTGAATCTATCAATGATTTTTTCTTTATCGTGTAATTCATCATGGATATACATATCCCATATTGCCATTGTCATAATAGAATCATCGGTTAAGCAACAGTCTCTTTCTAATACATTAAAATCCTTAGTTTTTATATTATTGAATTCATATTTGGAGCCTGCAGTATCACCAATAATCGCTCCTAGATATTTGTTAACAAAATTATTCATAAATTATTCTCCTTTTTTACTATTTTCTTCTTTGATAAATTTTTTTAATTCTAAATATAATGGATAATAGATAGAATCCTTATATTTTCTATAATTCTTTGTTGGAGGTAATATAATATCATTATCATTTACACCCTCATTATTATTGTCTTCATTATTTAACACAGCTATATAACTTAAAGAGTATTGAGCATAATAATCATCCCATAACACATATACATGTTTTCCATCGTCTAATAACACTTCAATTTCATATGCTTCACCAAGTGGTGTGCAGCAAAAGACTGTTTCATGTTTACGATTAATAACTTTATAATTTAATTGTTTATTTTCCATTTTTAAATCCTCCATTTATCCAATTAATATATTGTATCTTCCCATTTTTTCATCACATTCACCAACATTCACTATATCTCCAATTTCATAGAATAGATCTAATCTTAAGTACAAGAAATTACCAAATCCTAGATACATAACAATCCAACTTTTCTTATTATGTCTTACCATATATGGAATATCTAATGGTTGATTATTATAACCTTCTCCTAAATAATCTTCAAAATTGATATAAAATCTTTCTTCATCATTATATTTACCCATAGGTGTATATCGTTCATAGTCAGTAGTAAGAATATCAACTCCTCCCATTCTTCCCATATCTCCACCTATAAAGAAACCACATATTTTATCTTTAGGTAGAGCTTCCAATGATTGTTTTGTTAAACGTTTATTTTTAAATGGTTTAATAACATCATTGATCTTTTTTTCTTCATCTACTTTAGCAAATTTCATTAATTCAATCGCGAACTTATTAAACCCATTATCTGCGAAGTTTCCATTTTTCTTTATTTCCTCATGTGAACCATCATTATATGTTAGTTCTATTTTGAAACTGGCATCTTTATTTACAACTTCTTTATTATTTGATTTAACTACCTCTTTTGCGTATTCACATAAACGATTAAAATTATTTAAGCCTTTTAAGTTTTTATATTTCCAACCTTCTAAGTCTTGATTTTTTCTTAAGTTCATTTGAGAAAAGGTAATAGTATCAAATGTTATTGTTAAATATTCATTACATAGTTTATCTTCACAAATAGAAGTTATTGATATTTCTTTCACTTCCTTTTTTATGATGTTTAAATCTCTATCAAGCATATATCCCATATAAGAAACAATTCCATTTAATTGATCTAAAGTAAGTTTTCCATCTTCTTTCAAATGAATAAATGCTCGTATGATTTGTTTATCATTCTTTCCATACTTTCTTAATTCACTAATGACTTTATCTAATTCTTCAAGTTTCATATCTGTCTTCCTTTCTTTTTACACCATTATTATAAGATGTGTATATAACGTAAATGGTGTTCTACAGAACACCTTTTTAAACAATATAAAAAAAATTCCACCTTTGAAGTGGAATTCTATATTTATTATTTTTTATAATGTATCATCATCTTCTAAGAATAATAGATTATAGTTCTTGGAATGCTTAAAATGTTCCATAATATAAATTTCATCATCTATAAATCCATCATTGTTTAATGCATATTCAAATACTTCTATATCTATATCATCTTTACTAGAGATAGAAAATGTATATCCTGATAATTCCATTAATTGAATTAATTGAGTAAAGTTTAATTTTAAGATAATCGCAGCTTGATAGATTTCTAATTTCTTAATTACCTTCTTACCACGAGATATATTCTTTCTTGCATCAGAATTTAAAATGGTATTAAGTAATGGAACTCTTGTATAACCACCTTTTCTTTTTACTGCTTCTTTAATAATATCGCAAGGAGAATAAACAGGATAATCTAAAATAAATTCATCTTCGATATCATAATTATCTTTAATCGAGGCTCTAATATAATTAAGAGAGGCTAATTTATCTTTATTTTTTCTTAAATTATATATTCCCTTACTAATAGCGGGAGAACTTATTTTTCTTCCATTATATCTTCTTGCTTCAAGATAATATCTAACTAAAACAATATTTAAAGCAATACCTTCTTTATATTGATACATAAACATTACTTCATTAATTGCTTCATTGACATCACTTGCTTCATAGCCATTCGCACCTGTTCCTATAAATGGAATAGAAATAGATTTACATTTTAATTCGATAGCTTTATCAATAACCAAGCAGAATGCTTTTCTTAATTGATTATTATGACTATCATGCTTTTTATAAGGCATGACTATATTAATAATATATTTAGAAGGTAAATCACCCGCGGGAGTTACTTCTATATGAAGTTCTTCCGCGGTTACATGGTTATTAATATAATCATTTAATTCTTTTGAATGAGACGCGGAAGTTATACTATGACATATACCACCTTGTATTTGTACATTGGTACCTAATGAATTAACAATACAATCTGTTTTAGCTTTAGTTATATCCATATATTTATAAGATAAGGATACATTCTTATTTTCTTTAACTAAAGATAAGACCTTTTTAGTTGTCTTAACATCTTTGTCTTCATATTCTTTTATTTCATAAATACATTTAGGATCTTTAACACCTTCTAAATATACTACATCACCTTCATCAATATTCTTATTAGGACATAGATATTCATATTTTTTATCATCACCAGGAAATTTAATTATCGCAACTCGTATCATATTAATTTATCCTCCAGTTATATTATTAATTATATCATTAAACATATAGGATAAATCTAATAAAGATTATAATTATTTCTTTTTAGATAATGCTTTTACTAATTTATCATATTCTTCATAAGAACTTGCAAGGAATAAAGGAGATATATTGGTACCTTTTAAGAATGTATCAAGGATATAATCTTTATAAGGCAATAAATAATTATCATAGAAATCTAAATCTAAGTAAGAATTATATATTTCATTATTATTTATAAATGTTACACTTAAGAATGGCATATCACATCCAAGATTTTTATTTTCAGATAATAGATTCCATAATTTTTTTATTTCTTCTTTATCAATTTCTTTATCAAAGGATATATGTTTATTATCTCTAAGTTGTTCATCACCATTAGATATTTTATATGCTTCTATAATACTTAAACCTTCTTTATATGTACTTGAATAATATTCAATTTTATCTTCACATATAATAATTTTTTCAGTTATAAGATCGTAGTAATATCTTGCATTATTACAATATTCAAGTATTAGTTTTCTACATTTAGGTGTTTGATACTTATTGAAATAATCAACGATATTATTAAAGTCTTTAAATTCACTAAAGAATAATGGAGTAATATTTGCCTTTTTTAATACATGATAGATATTAGAAACTTTAAAATATCTTTTATAGATTTTCATACTATTATCATCATTAAAATGATAATTGAATTCATGATTTTCTTTATTTATTTCATTTTCTTCTAATAAGCTTAATAAGAATCCAATGTTATCTTCATTAATAAATGTTTTTATTGATACATTTTTTTTAATATCTTGATTAGATGGAGTTATACTCCAAGTAATTCCTTCTTCACTGATTATTAGTTTTTCATAATAATCAAAGTTTTCATAAGTTAATGTAAATTCTACTTTCATAAATACCTCCTTACTTAACTAATATAATTAAGTTTTAAAATTATATATATTTATTAAATTTAAGTCCAGGAATTTTTGAAATGGCTATTCCACCACCATTACTAGTGATGGAATAACTATTAAATTCTAATCTTTTAATTTATATTGACCAACATATCTAAGATCTAAACTAACCTTATTTTTAATAATATCTAATATAAGTTTAAAGATACTATAATCATTTAGTTCAGAGATATATATGTCTTTTTTTACTTCTTTTTGATAATTAGGCAAAGGACTTAATTTGCTTAAATCGATAGGTTCTTCAAATATATAATATGTCGCATCTAAATAACATCCACATTCCTTATTAGAATGAATAAATTCATCAAATAAGGTTAAATGGCAATATGAATTACCATTAGAAACACTAAGAGCGAATAATTTGTCATCGAATATATGTAAGATTATATCTCTAGCTCTTGCCTTTTTTAGTAAGTCACATTCTCCTATTGGTACAAATAAATATCCATTTCTACTTTCTTTTTCAAAAACATCTTTATTTCTTGCAATAAATACATGTTTATTAATATAGAACATAGGAATATTTGTTTTATTTTTACCAATGATTTTATAGGTAGCTTTTGATTTAATTCTTCTAAATTCATCATTTGGAACTAATTCCATCAAAGTATTGTCCATATTTTCATATGATCTAGATAAGATTTTCTTAAAGCAATCATCATTATCAATATATCTGGCACCTGAATAAGGGAAAATGGTAACTGGATATACCCAAGATGATATAACAGGATTTTCATATCCAAATGTTTCATGACAATAAGTTAAATAGTATAAGTTTTCAAAATATGATGCTAATGATTCTTTAATTACTTTACTTGTGTAATCAAAACGATCGAATAGCTCATCAGTTTGTTTATTGAAATAATGGAAGAGATGGAATAATTCATGAGCGAAGACTCTTTCAATAGTCTTCCTAATAAGTATTCCATCATGTAAGTTACCCTTCTCCATAGTTTTAACATATAATGTAATTTTTTTAGTTATATGATTGAACTCACCATTTATAGTATAGGTAAACTTAAAGTTATCCATTTTAGTTTGAATATCATTCTTTAATTCATCATAATTAGGTCTTTCATTATTACCATAAGTTGACATAACTTCTTCTAAGATTTGCGATAATCTATCTTGTAATTGATGAATTGATTTAATACCGTGTAAAGTATTTTCTAAATCACCCTTTTTATCATTATTACCGCATCTACTCATAATATAATCTTTTATATTATTTAATGTGTATTTACCATCAGTTATGACTTTATATTCATCAGAGAATTCTACATAAATAG
>CAVFKD010000052.1:0-5034 GCA_963623095.1 bacterium
GGTGAGTAAGGATAAACCTAATAATAAAATATTTCTTTTCATATTAAGCTTTTACCTTATATTCACTTGTTGCATACTCTTTTGGTCTTTCTAAGAACAATGAAGAGCCATCCTTATTTGGTGAACCAAATGCATAATTAATATCATCAAAGACAATATATCCATCAATAATTGTATAACTGAATTTTGTTGTTTCTTCTGCAGTTACTTCAAAAGTTTTTGAATCATAGTTTGTAAGGGTTAAACTACCTGTTGAACCATCGTTATTAAATGTAATTAAGCCAGTGTAGTAAAAAGTAGTTTTCCATTTATCAAATGTATATGTTTTACCTTTAATTAAATTTAAAGTATCATCATTATCTAAAATATTAAAATGATATATTGTTTTAATATCAGTGCCTTTTATTGCAACTGTAATATTTACTTCACCTTTTGCTAAAGCATAAACAGTAACACTTCCTGATTCAACTTCAACTTTAGCTTTAGTTTCATCACTTGAAGATACGGTGTAATCTGTTGCTTTTGAAGAATTAGCTTTAATAGTGAATGTATAATTGTTATTGATAAATAATGTCTTATCATGACAGCCAAATCTTTCGAAGAATTCACCTTGAGATATTTCACCAGTAGTTTCATTTACTGCAGTTTTATGAATATTACATGATTCAGTATTTATACTAAATTCAGTTACTTCTTTTTGAATAATAGTTACTTCAATAGAAATTTCTTTTTCTTCATAAACACCATATTCATCTCTACCAGAATAAGTCGCGGTTAAAGTAGTTGTTCCAGGTGCGACAATTGCAAAATGTCCAGATGATTCTAATTTAACAACATCTTCATTTGAACTTGATTTATTTGTTAAAGAAATTGAAACAGCTTTAGAAGGAGTATATTTATCTTTTTTTGCTTCTAAGAAAATATATTTACCATCATAATCAACACAAGTTGGATCACTTACTACTCTATCTCCTCTTGAATTATTAGTTAATACATTTACTTCAGAAACACTTTCTAAGAAATATAAACTAACATCGAGTAAAGATTCTTCATTGACTTCTTCTCTTGTTCCATAATTTAATGTTGCGTTATAACCTGTACCACTTTCATAAACATCATCAGGATCAGATTTACTTGTATCAGTTGTAGAAACATTATAAGTTGCGCTTAATAATTTTGTTTTATCATTAGATACTTCAAAGCTTAATTCTTTTTTAACTGAATAAATATCATTTAAATCACCATCATAGCTATAATCAACAGTAAAATAATAACGTGTATTACCGCTATTTAAGTTTTCATAATAAATGCTTGTAATACCTTTTGCTAAAACATAATCATCATTGTATAAATCATCTAATGCAGTTTCAACTTGTAAACATACTTGTAAAGATGTGTATTCTGAATATTGGCTTTCAGTAATAAATTGTCCATCAGATAATCCACCCGCATAAGCATCAGAAGCAGTATTTACAATATAAACTGATCCTGCAGAATCTTTATAAGATGAAACATTTCCGTTTTCATAATCGTAAATTGAATAATACATATTAAAAGAAGATTCTTTTCCTGTATCAGTTGCTTTAAAACGATCAATTTGACGTTTCTTTCTACTTACAAATGTATCTTCTCCTAATAATCTTCCCATTGGAGAATGTCTAGTTACTTTACCTGTTGAAGAAGATGATGAATCTGAATATACCTTTAAAGTTTCTTCTTTGGAAACTAAATATCCTGTAGTTGTAGTAGTTGAGACAACATTTGCCCCATTAGATAAAGAATATTCCGCTTTTTCTAAAGAAGCGACTAAATTTCCTGCTTCAACAAATGTAATTGTATTTCCTATTTCTTCAGAAGAAGAACTATCATTTGAAATAGGTGAAGATGATAAAGATGATGAAGTAGATGCACATCCGCTCATCAATGACATAATTGATAATAAACTAACTAAGAGTGTTATTTTCTTTTTCATATAATATACCTCCATGTAAATTATTATAAGTTTAAACTTATAAAATCTTATTTACAATAATATTGCATATTTTTTCAAGTTTTTAAAATTTTACATTTACTTTCATAACAAGCAAATTAAAAGGATGCAAATTAATGCATCCTCGTAATTTATTAAATTAAGAAACTCTAGTTACGGTATCGTATGTATAAGTTTCGTAATCGTATTCAAATCCACCAGTCATTTTATCTTTACTTTCATCGTAAGTTAAAGTGACTGAAGTATCACCAGAATCAAAACTAATAGTATTTCCTGATACTGTATAAGTAATTGAATTACCATTAAAAATACCTGTGAAATCTGAATTTAATACTAATGTATTAGTAGTTGAAGCGCGTTTGCATGACCATGTACCGCAATAAGCAGCACCTGTATCATCTTTTTTATTGTTTTTAGACATTGTTTTATCAAATGTTGATGTACCAGCTTGGTTTTCAAAGTGAACTGTAACCGAACCATCTTCATTAAATACAATAGTATTTTTATCACTATCATATTTTAAGAAACTACCGATAGTTCCATTTCTCTTACTCCAAGTAATATCATAGACTCCAAATGTACCAGTACCATCGACTTTTAATACTAATGTATTATTTTGATCATCGATATAAGTACCGCAGTCATTTTCATCAAATACTTCTATGTTTGAAATTAATGAAGTACCACTAACTTCATAAACAATACCTTCACCAATAGAAATTTCTTCACCATCTTTTAATTCACCAGTGAATGTAACTTTTTCACCTTTATAAATTGCATATGATTTATTGCTATCTTCATATACATAGATATATAAATTACCATCTGTTGCAGTGTATGTTTTTGAAGGTAAATTTCTTGCTACAAATACACCTTCATCATTATACATAATTTGTTCAGTTGCATCGTAAGTTAATGTATTTGTGAATCTACCGTTTAATTTAATATCTAAAGTAGATTTAGTTTCATTAAATCTATATCCACCTGTATATTTAGTATCAGATGAAGCATTATAGCCATAGCCATTACCATTAGAATTTAATGTGAAATAAGTACCTTTAGTATCATTTACTTTCCAATCACCTAAGAATGATTTTCCAGTATAATCAATAGTTTCATATGTTGAAGAAACTTTAGTTCCTGTATATTTATAATCTGAATCATTAATATCATATGTAGTTAAAGTACCATCTTCGTTAACAACGATCATTTCACCTTCATAGAATCCTTGATCATCATCACCTACATAATCACCAATGAAAATATAATTTCCATCGAATCTATATTCATATGGCATTACATCATAATCATATTCCCAATAGAAATAGTTTTCATCAAAGCCCCATGTACCTGTTGTCGAAGTTCCTGAAACAGTATAATTATATTTACCAACTAATTTAGATAAATCACCATATCCTGCATATAAAGTAGTATCTTTTAACATTGGTGCATAGAAACAATATGGTGCAGTTGCTTCTTTATCATAATATAAACCTGAATAAGAATAATGTTCACGGCTAAAGTCTTTATTACTTGCAAGAGTAATATTTTCTGAATCATAACTTCCTTTTATGAAGTTTAATTCTGAATTTTGACTTTCTCCTCCAGCGTAGTTTGCGTTTAAATTAACTTTGACAGTTTCTTCTTCGTCTGATAATTTTGCAACAGTTTTTGTTGTATCATTGATAGTCCAATAAGAAGAAAAACCTACTGCATCTTTAATAGATGTTCCTGCAGGAACTTCACTACCATTATAGCCTTGTTCTGTTGTGTTTAATTCACCAATCTTAGAATAGTTAGAATAAGTAGTTGTACCTAAAATATCATAAGCTACATCATATCCACTTGAATAAGCATAACCTACAATACCTCCAGCATATGGTTTATAAACGCTAGAAGCAGTTGCTCCAATCGCATCAATATAATTATATTCAGAATAGTTATTTAATACTGCTGCATAATAATAACCTTGTCCTAAAATACCACCTGCATAACAGCCTTCAGAACTGCTAACAGAAATAGTATTACCTTCAGTATAACAATCTAAAATACTTGTGTAAGTATTACAAACACCTGCAATACCACCTGCAGCATCTTCTGCATAAATAGAACCGTTATAATAGCAAGATGTAATTGCGAATGCACCACCGAATGATTCATTAGTTACTGCACCTACAATACCTCCAGCGATATTATTAGTGCTTGTTGCATTAACCATATTGTTAGAAATATCTACTTTAGCAGTTGAATTTTGTAAAGCGACAAAATAATTATCAGTTGAAGAAACAAGACCTGCGATGCCTCCAACAACTAAATATGAATATGAATTTTGTGCGCTTGTTAAATTAATCTTACCAGTAATATCAATGTTATAAATTGGAGTATTGGTTGCCATTGCAACTAAACCGCCGACATATACCGCGGATTTTTTACCTAATGGAGCGAATTCAAAATCAATATCAATCGCAATATCTCTAATAACCGCGCCATCAGTGACACCAAATAAACCGTATTCAGATTTATTTAAGTCATATTTATCAATCGCAAAATTTGTAATCTTATGACCTTTACCATTTAATCTACCATTAAATGGAACTTCACTAGTACCAATCGCAATATGTTCGACACCTTTTAAATCAATATCTGCGCCAAGTTCATAATAAACTTTTTCTTCTGGAGCTTCAGTTTGTGAATTCCAAGATGAAGCAAAATTTTCTAATTGTTCAACAGTTTTAATAATGTATGGACTTTCTTTAGTACCATTACCTTCTAAATTTTGAGAGCTAGAAGATGAAGTAGTTTCTTCACTTGAAGTTGTAGTAGAACTAGAAGTTCCTCCACAAGAAGTAAAACTTAAAAGTAAAGCTAAAGAAGTTAATACTAATAATTTCTTTTTCATAATTTTCCCCTTTTTAATAAGTATTAAAAAATACTAGTTTTAATTAAATAACTATTATTAATTCAAATCAATAAAATATATTTCACTTTTCTTAATTTATGTTAAAAAAGTCAAAAACAATTAAAAAAAGTGACCATTGCTGATC
>CAVFKD010000053.1:0-4974 GCA_963623095.1 bacterium
TATTATATTCTCATTTAATTCAATGTCAACAAATTAAATAAATATATTTAAAAAATCGCAAAAGAAAGGCCTTAGGAGTTACCTAAGACCTAAAAGTTTATTGATTTAATTAATTATTCAGCCAATTTTGTTAATGTTAAAGTGAACGCATCATCTTGATATTCATCTTCTAAATGAAGAGTTACTGTATTTCCATCAGCGCTTACTGTGAAATAGTTTTCACCATCCCAAATATGAATTGTAGAAATAGTTCCTTCTTTAGTAGCAGAATCATATGTATATGTACCATTATACATAGTCATAGCACTTACATCACTAATATAAGTACATGTACCATCATCTGCGATTACAAATCCAAGTGAACCATTTGAATTAATCCAAGTACCAACTAAATTAGTAGGAATATTACTTCCTGAATCTCCAGAGCCTGAACCATCAGAATCAGTAATATTAAATTTAGCTAATACCGCACTTGTTTCACTATCTTTAACTGTTACTTTAGCGTCTTTAACGAATGGATCTGTACCATCAGTTACTTCAACAGTTACTTTAGATGTACCTTTTAATGTTCCAGAAGCATCAACATATAATAAGATGTAATCAACAGCTACACCATCTTGATAGAATCCGTATAAGTATGCATCACCTGCAGCGCCTGTAGAAGAAGTTGCTTTATAAATTAATTTAATTTCAGAGTTAGTTCCTGTAATCCTTGTAGAGCAAACGTATAAATCTCTTAATAATGTATAATTTTGAGTATAAGAGATTGCAAATGCTGTTCCACCATCATAGAACATCTTATATCCATTTTGTCCTTCGAATAAAGAAGCACTTCCATTATAACCATCTGGTAATAAATCTTTTGTAGTTGAACCTGATTTAATTGAGCCATCACCTGCAACTGAATAAGTATTACCTACATATGACTTAGATTGTACAGTAACTGTACCACTTGTTGAGAATGAATAGAATTCTCCACCTGTAAATGTACCAGCTTTAACAATTGCTGTATTCTTGTATTGATTTTCATTCTTTTCAATAACACTAATTTTAACAGATTCATATGAATATGATTTTGATGGAGTCCATTCCATTACAACTTTATCAGTATATGCACTTGCGATAGTTGCATCAATTTTACTTAAATCTGCTTTATGTACATCACTATATGAATATCCTGAACCCCAATCATATGATGAAGGAGTTTGTTCTTTAGCTTCAGAATCAAAAGAATAAGAATATGAAGTATATGATGTGACAAATGTTTTTGGAGAATATCCTTCTACACCTTCTTTAGTTGATGCAGCTACATAAATTGTTTCGCCATATTTCCATTTACCATCAAATGCTTCTTTTGCATATGTTGTAGTTTCTTTGCCATCTTCAGCTTTTGCAGTTGTTGCAGTGATTTTGAACATTTCAACATCTAAGTTAGGTGCGCCAGTTGTATCTAATGAAATATCAACAATTGCTTCTTCTGCAGCATTTACAACTTCCGCTTTAACACTAGGATTGTAGTTAGGCATTGTGAATGAATATGTATCTTTGCCTTCAAAAGTAGTTGCGACTGCAGTTGCATCTTTTGTTACTTTCTTACCATCAATAATAAAGTCAGATAATCTAACTTGAGCTTGATGTTTTCTAACGATTAAACATTTTTGACCTGCTCTAGCAAAATATGTCTTTGTTTCTTCCCAAATTGAATTACCTTCTTCATCTGTTCCTGTTTCGATATACATTTGGTGAATAAAGTCTGATGTTTTATAATCTAATGCTGAACCGTATGAACTTGTTGCAGATGCTAAAGTTTCTTCATCAAAGTCAGCTTTGAAATATGCACCTAATACTGTTGCTTTAACAATAACATTTGCATCAGGCATTGTGAATTTATAGCCAGTTACTGAATTACCAGTGAATTCAACTGAAACTTTTTCATTTCCATCCATGAAGTAGATTTCTAAACCTTCTACTGAATAACCAGATACTGTACCAATTGTGAAACTTACTTCTTCACCCTTGTCCGCTCTAGATGCTAAACCATCTGCGTGTGATTTACCATTTTCATCAGTATAAGCAATCTTGTGTGCTTTTGCAGCGACTACATCATAAGTTTCAACTTCGAATGCTACATCTGCTTTTTCTGCAGTGTAAGAATATGTGTAGACATGTGTATTTTTAGTGTCTACTGATCCTTGAAGTTCTTTACCGCCAACTTTAACTGATTTAATATCATAATCATCACCAGTTAATACGACTGTTAAAGTAACTTTGCCGCCTTCTTCAACTGTTTTTACATCTGTTGATGCATAAACACCTTCACCAGCTTTGACAGTTACATTATAAGTTTTAACTGTTTCTACTGAATTTGTTGATGAAGCATGTGTAGTAGAACATCCTGTTGCAGCAACACCAAATACGCTAGCTAATAATAAGCCTACGCAAAAAGTTTTGAGAACTGTTTTTCCTCTCATATAAATTATCTCCTTTTTAATAAAATACTTTTATTTGAAGTATTGAAAACAATTTACAACTTTTCACGATATTTGTAAATAAAATAATAGTTATTTTATTATTTTTTTAAGTTTAATTTTAGTTATGAAAATATTTTCATTTTCAAGCAAAATAAAAGAATGGATTTATTTCTCCATTCTTTAGATTGATTTATTTATTATATGTTGCGATAAATGTTGTTCCAGAAAGATAGAAATCAACTTTTAAATTATCTTTAGTCGCTTCATAATGACCATTTGTAGAATTATATTTAATACTAAATCCTGCATCCTTTAATGTTTCTCTATATGAAACTGTTAAAGTATCGTCTTTATCACTTGCTTTAATAGTTACTTTATCATTTGAATCAATTACCTTATATTGGTTCGCATTAAATGAAGGATATAAACTATTTATATAACTGCTTGGGAAAGAAGTAGTAATAGAAGTATAAGTAGGAGTCATTAAAGTAATCTTCATTTGGAAAGATCCTGTTGTTGCTCCTTCTTCAATAGTATAAATATAATCAATTCTTAATGTTTCATCAAAGCTATAAGCAATATAACGGCTAGATGAAGAAGAATAATTTACTTCATATTCTAATGCTTCTAATTTTGCTACATATCCATAAATATCATCAACTGGTAAAGTAGCTTCAATATAGAAATAGCCATCTTCTTTATCACAAGAAGAATTTTTACCATAACCTAAATAAGTAAAATTATCAAATGTAGGAATATTATTTTGATTAAAATCATTACCAAAATAATCTTTCATTTCATCATAAGGCATCGAACTTACTTCATCGACCTTCATAGTTTCAAATACTTGATAAGCAACACCAGTTGAATATGAATAATATCTCATATCAATAATCGCAATTACAATTTCTTTATCTTGATGAATTGGATTATCAATTGTGAAATATTCTTGGAAATCACTAGTCATGTGGAGGCTAAATCCAGAACTTGTTAAAATTGAAGCATATGTTAATAAGAATAAATCACCATCAAGAGTTACATCAGTCATTAAGATATAATCATACTTTTCAGAATATTCATAAGTATGTGCATTTGTGACAGGTAAATAAGGAAGAACATAACCTAATTTTTCATTCATTAAGTCATATTCATCTTGGGTATATCTTTCAAGCATATAAACATGATATGCTTTAATAAAATTACCATGATGTTCAGCATCTTTTACATTTGAGCCAATAAATCCATATGTAATATAAGTTGCCCCATTACCATCTGCATCAGTTTTAGACATGATATATTGATCATATTCTAAAGAAGTATCTTTGCTTGATAAAGAGAAACCTTCTTCAACAAATTTAGCTCTAATATCTTGTATTTTAGAAGTACTAGAATTTAATTCATAAATATATAATTCATCGATATTATAGCTATTCTTATATGTTTCATATTTATATTCATCTAAACTAATAAAAGGTAAAGTTGCATTTAAAGTTTGATTCATTACTTCTTTAATAGAAGTATTCCATTCAGTTTCTTTTACATACTCTGAACTAGTTGAAACTAAAGAAGATGATGAACTATCGTTATTATTACAGCCAACAGTATTTAAACTAAATAATAAAGCTAAAGATAAAATTAATATTTTTTTATTTTTCATAATAACTCCTTATTGCTTAGGACTATAGTTACTATAGTCAAGTATATCTCCTTCATAAGTACCAAATTCACCTTGGTAATAATCAAAATTAAAGACTGATCTTCTCCAATTGACCTTAGTTCCTCCGACATAAAGATTATCTTCTAATATCTCATAAGCATTAGAAATATAACCATTTTTAAAAGTAATATCAAAAGAAACAATCATTTCTTCAGTTTTTGATTTAGTTGATTGATCATACGCGGTTAATGAATATGAGAAAGAAAAATCTTTTGTTCCATTATAATTAAAACCTTCATAAGTCACTTTATAATTATCACTAGAAGAATAAGATAATAAAGCATCAAAATCACTAGAAATATATTGAGTTAAACCTAAATCAAATTCATTTAAATAATTCGCACTTTTTGTAACTTTTTGATAATAATCCGTTTCAGCTTCACTATCATAATCACAAACATTATAAACATACTTACCGGAGCAATAAGTTTGCATAACATAATTTAAATCTAAATCATATTCTCCTGTATCATCATTTAATGAACCAAATGATCCATTTCTTACATTAATAACATCTACTGAAGAAGAATCGTATCTAACTGTAGTTGATCTATCTAATGTATGGAATTCAAAAGGATCACTACCAGTTGTCATATAATAAACATTATTATAAACTGATAAATCTCTTTTATTTACATTGCCTTCTTTTGATTTAAGATATTTTTTGAAAGTAGCGATTTCTTCTTCCATAGAAATAGAAGATGAAGAAATTGAAGTTTTATCTTCTGAAGAAATTTCACTTAATGAATCTTCGTTATTAGATGATGTAGATGAACAACCTACAAT
>CAVFKD010000054.1:0-4928 GCA_963623095.1 bacterium
TAGCGCACAACTACGCAAACCAATATTAGTTAATGATTTTGGTTATACTTCAATAATTTTTAGTAATAATAACTATAAAGATAAAGTTAAGAAGAAAGATACTGAGATGGAGATGTAAGTCTTCATCTTTTTTAATAAAAATATTTAGTGATTAAAAAGTTTAAATTTACAGTGACATTTGCAGTGACAAAAAACTGCTTTTAAGGCTAATCTGATATTGTTCAAATAATGGAAATTAAATGTTGGGATAAGATTTTTAAGTTTAAAAAAGTGCGAACTATTGATAAAAAGTGCGAACTGATAATAAAAAAGTGCGAACTGATGATAAAAAAGTGCGAACTGAAAATATAATTATGAACAGTTCATATTCTTTAAATGTTAAAAATAATATGGATAAAATTTATATCGCATTATCAAATACTATTTTTTCGCCAAAAGATTTAATAGAACTGTTAGATATTTCGCCTAATACAGCTACTAAATATATTAGTAAATTTAAAGAATTAGATTTACTAGAAAAAGTTGAAGGTATAGGACAAAGTAAATTTAAATTTAAAGAATAATTGAATTTTGATATTTTTACCTTTAATTGCTAAATATTACAAGATAATGCAAAGTCTTGCGCTTTGCTGCAGGTTCACTAAAGTGATACCAGAAGCGCAACAAGTAAATATATAAATAATAATGGGTTTGTAAGTATTGTAATTAAAATTTAATAATTATAATGAAAGTAGTTGCTTTATGGCGATTACTTTTTAATTTTAACCTATAGTTATGCTTAATTATAGAAAAAATATACCGATTTACTAATTCTTATTTTGGATTTTAAATGGTCAAAATATTCTATCCGTAAAAATATTACGAAACACAGTTGATATGCTAACAAGACTATGGTATATTAATGTTGAGGTGATAGAAATGCTAATAAAGTTCGAAGTTGAAAATTTTGAAGGATTCAAAGATAAAGTTGAATTTGATCTAGAAAGCAACAAAAGATACACTTTTAACAATTCTTTAGTCGACAAAAGGATTGTTAAAAAAGCACTTGTATATGGTCCTAATGCAAGTGGTAAATCTTCTTTATGCCAAGCAATAATGGATATTACATATCATATTGTGGATAAAGAGAAATATCTTCTTTCCTTAGACAGATACTTTAATGCTGGATCTAATATTAATAAAGCAAAGTTCATTTATACATTTAAGTTTGATAAACAAATTGTAAAATATGAATATGTTAAATCAACTCCAATCTCTTTAGTATATGAAAAATTATATGTAGGAGATAAGCTTATCTTTGAATACAATTATTTGGATGAAAGTCATTATGTTAATTTAATTGAAGAAGCTAAAACTTTAAACATTAAAAATGTACCTCAACAATTATCTGTTATTAAATTCATTTACAATAACACTATTTTAAGTGAGAAATCACCAATCTATAAACTTGTTAAATATGTAGAGGGTATGCTTTATTTTAAGAGCTTAACCGAAGGTAACCAATATGTTGGTTATTCTAATGGGCCTGAATCACTATCTTCAATTATTATAAGACAAGATAAGGTTAAAGATTTCCAAGATTTCTTATCAAGCCAAGGAATTAAATATAATCTTTGTGTATATCAAAACCAAAGTGGAGTTAATGATCTTGGCATTAAATTTGATAATGGTAAAATAATGCCGTTTAATAGTATTATTTCATCAGGAACTAAAACTATTTGGCTATTCTATTGTTGGATGCTTGAATTCAATCATCTAACAATGTTAATTATTGATGAATTTGATGCATATTATCACTACACAACTGCACAAGCTATATTAAAAATAGTAAACAGTTATGAGAATATGCAATCTATTATTACAACACATAATATAACTTTAATGAATAATCAAATAACTAGACCAGATTGTTGTTACTTGATTAGTGATAATAAGATATTGCCATTGTATAAACTTAATAAAAAAGAGATTAGAGAAAAGAATAATCTTCAAAATATGTATGTAAATGGTGAATTTTCTAACATCTTAGAATAGGATGATGATTAATAAAAAATGTGTAATAAAATAAAAAAGAATTAATCCTACTGCAATAGAATTAATTCTTGTAACCATGTATAAAACATAGATGGCAAATAAATTTTATCATGGTTACATTAACTTATCAATAGCCAATTTTTTTTGAAATGAGGTGATGTTATATGACTATGATAAATTTTAAAAATACCTTAACTTTTGATTTCAAAAAGAAAATAAAAGTTAATAAAATTAAAAACGAAGTACAGTTAAAGTTAGATTATACCTCTATAGATAAAAGAGATATTTATGGCTTTTATCTAACTAACAAAACAACTAAAAATAATAAATATCAATTACCTGATATAGGTTGTTTTGTAGATGTGATACCTGATTTTATTGCACTTGAAAGTGAACCTGGTTTATATAATGTTAATAATAAAACATGTGTAGCTTGGTTTAAAGATGATGGTATATTTGATACTATAGATGGCCTTTATAATGCGATTATTTATAAAGATACAGAATTACTAAAATATTATAAAGAAAGATATACAAATGTAAAAATCTTTATATCACCAGATTATTCTTTGTATGGTGATTTCGATTTAACTGTAATATTAAATAATTTAAGAAAACAAATAGTTGTATCATTATGGTTAATATTTGAGAATGACGCAATAGTTATACCTTTAATGACTTATGCAAATGAAGAATCATTTAATTGGTGTTTTGAACATATAATGTTAAATTCTTCAGTTGCAATATCTTTAAAAGGTGTAATGAGTGAACCGGATAAAAGTTTATTTAAGAAAGCCTTAAAGAGGTTAATTGATACAAGACACCCTAAATCATTAATTGTATATTCAGTATCTAAAGATGAATCTACAAAAGTAATGCTTGATTATGCATATAAGAATAACATGGATGTTTATATCATTGATAACACACTCTTAAGAAGAAATAGAGGTGGTATCAATGGGTAGAAAGATAAATAGTGGATTATCTAGTGGTGCTCATGGCCAATTAAGTTTTGAAAACTTTGAGTTGATTAGAAAATTAGAAGAACAACGAAATCTTCAAAAAATAGTTCTTAACGTTGAAAAATGGTATCAATTTAAAAATTATCCGCATAAGCTTCCGATGATTGGACAATTACCTAATTCAACTCAAATTCAAAAGGATGATAATGGTAAAATAATTAGAATTAGATATTATGATGAAAAAGGTAATGCATATAAGGATATTGATTACACTGATCATGGTAATCCGAGCAAACATAAGATTCCTCATACGCATATTATAATTATTAACGATAACATAGATAGAAAGGAAGGATTTTAAATGAATAAAGAAGAATTTCATAAATTAGTATTGTCTGGTTTCGATGTTGAATTTGATTATAAAGAATCATTTTATTCAATTACAACTTTTGAAGAAAATGGCAAAATTAAATTTTCTGTTGCCAATAATAAGCATTGGTGCATAGAATTAGATACAATTGAACAAGTCGATTCAACTTTGATTGAAGGACAAACATTATTAAAAATAATAGAATCATTACCAAATGATGAGATTTGTTATTAATGTTTCAAAATCTTTGAACTTTTAAATAACTGAATGAACAAGTTTCTTGTGGAGATTTGGTTTTAAATCACCCTTTAAATAATTATTTAAAAAATATTTCTAATAGAAATGATAAAGATGTCAATAATACATTTGATGTAGTTGGACATGGTAATATAAAAAGCATTCAAATGATTTATCTAGACAAGATCTATCGTTTAAGCAATTATTTGGATATTATGGATCTAAAGGTTTAGTTCTTAACAGCGATACATTTGAAAACAATTTATCGTTAAGAAATAATGATGGGAAATATAATTTACTTGCTCAATTACTATCGGATAATTCAATGATTCCAATAAGAGTTGCTATTTTTACAGGTAAAACAAAAGCAACCAAATTGTATGCTGTCCGTGAATTTGGATATCAATGTTTATTATATTCATTAGATGAAGTATTAAGATATATGGATGTGATTAATGTTTTTCAAACGGATGAAAGTAATAGAATTGTTGAAAGAAAAGAAGTTAGATTATTCGATAAAGATGCATTTCGTGAAGCAGTTGTCAATGCTTTTCTACATAATAAATGGGTGGATAAGAATGAACCGATGATTACTGTATATTCTGATAGAATTGAAATATTATCACGTGGAACAATTGCACCATTGCAAACAAAAAATGGTTTTTTTAAAGGACATTCAATTCCGGTAAATGAAAAATTATCTGAAATCTTTTTGCAACTACATATAAGCGAAAAAACAGGTAGAGGTGTTCCTATTATAACTACTAAATATACTAACGACGCTTATACTTTTGAAGATAATAGTATATTGGTGACCATACCATTTAATTTTGTTAATAACATGGGTGATAAAGTGGGTGATAAAGTGGGTGATAAAGTGGGTGATAAATCACTCAATGGATCGCAAGTTAAAGTTCTAGCTGAAATTAGAAATAATCCAAATATAACAAAACCAGAATTAGAAATGGTTTGTTCTTTAGGTAAGACTTCAATAGACAATATAATTAAAGTATTAAAAGAAAAAGGGTACATTGAAAGAATAGGATCAAACAAAACAGGTTATTGGAAAGTTAATGATTAAGATTTAATTAATTATTTTCTTTAATTAGCTATCGATACAATATAATGCAAAGCCTTGCGCTTAACTGCAGGTTCACCAAGTGATACCAGAAGTGCAAATAAAAAGTATATGAATAATACTGGATTTGTAAGTATTAAAATTCACATATTTAGTTAATTAAAAAACAATGGTACACTTGAATGTGCCATAAAAAAAGTGGCACAAAAGTGGCACAAAAATATTGAGTAAATAAATTTTATGTCTT
>CAVFKD010000055.1:0-4222 GCA_963623095.1 bacterium
ATTGATTTATTTAACAAATCACTATAGTTGATCTTCTAATGTTAGCCATGATTTTTAAAACACTTTCAATTTACATTCCAGAAATGTATCTATTCAAAAATAAGGAAAGATTGTTAATGATCTAACATTTTGTAAAACTTTATTTTTTTAAAGTTAATAAAATTTATTAAAGTTAACAAAGGTTAATAATAGTTAATAAAAATAAATATTGTTATAAACTTCCGCGGGGTGGTTTATATAAATAAAAAATCCCTTCATTATAATTGTTGTGTCAAAAGACAATTTAATGAAAGGAAAGGCATTAAGCCAAGACAATAATATATTAATTTTTCTTAATTTAAAAGATTAAAAATAGAATCTTTATTTTATTTGTTATCTTAAATTATAAATTTGAATATTTATTAATTATTTCATCTATTCTATTTTGATCTTTTACATTTTCTAATTCTTTACAAATAGTTATAAATTCCGCACCTGTTAATATTACTCTATTTTGAAGTATTTTAGCGACAGCTTTTATAGTATTAATATTCTTTTTAATAATTCTTCTAGTTTTGAAAGTATATTTATTAATTAAACGGTCTACCTTTTTATCAAGGTATTTTAATTTATATTCACTATTGGAACGTTGATTATCTGAACTACGATCAAATACAGTATTTGAATATTTACCATATCCACGTTTAGAAATAATTTCATCTGCGACAAGTCTAGCATTCATTATATCATTAATATTTCCATCATAAGCTTGCTTTTTACCAAATACTAATTCTTGAGCGATATTACTTGAAAGGTTAATCATTAAATCAGTTAATAAGAAAGAAAGAGTATTTCTATCATCTTCATTATAACTTCTAATACAACTACCTCTTGCAATTGAACCATACATTCCTGAAACATGGACATTATTTTTATAAGCCATAAATGCATGTCCTACTTCATGAACACATACATTTATATCTAACTTTACTAAAGGAATTTTAGCGTCATATAGTCTTTCATAACTAACTTTTTCCATCAATAAGTTGGTAATAGGTTTATTACCATATTTAAGTTTATAAATATCAACAAATCCATCGCAATCATCATAATCTAGTTCTAATAAATGTATTAAATCTTTAAATCTTTCATCATTAAAGTCATCTGATAATGTTAAATTCGCTTCATCTACTTTTGCTTTAAAAACATTTAATTTATTTTCAAGTGTATCATCTAAATGAATGATATATGAAAAATACATATAATCATATAGTTTAAAATCATTTGTTACATCTTCATTTTTAATAGACGCAATAACTAAGATATTTTCATTATCTTGATCAATATCATTCATTAAGTGTTTCAAGCATGGGCAGAATTCTTCACTCCATGATTGAAATTTATCGACTCCATCAATGATAATAATACAATTTCCTAATTTATGTGCTTCTTGGAATGTTTCTTCTAAATCAGAAATTATATCTTCACCTCTACCATTAAATGTTAAAGTGTTTATTAAAGCATTGTTAGCGATTTCATCTAAAATAAATGACTTTCCTAATGGATCATTAGAAGCAATCATCATTCCTTTAATAGGATATCTATCTTCTTTTTTTAAAGAATCTCCATTTATAACATCACCTATACATTCTAATAAATATTGTTTTACATTTTCTTGTCCAACAACGTTATCAAGTATATGTTCTAATTCAATATCACTTTGTGTTTCATAATGAATATAAGCATCTGTAACCTCAATTATATTTTCCATGGTTTCAATCTCCTGTTTTTTATCTTCTAATATTTTAACTTGTTTTATTTCTAATGCCAACATATGAATTTTCTTTGTTACCTATTGGATGTCATATGTTTTAATTTTTCATGGTAATATATTTTAAAAGCCTTTAGGCATCTAGTACTAAAGGCTTAGTCTCTTTTTATATTAAATTACCATTCAGTTGGTATATCATCTACATAATGCCAATAGTGATTATCAGTATCAGTAGGTTCTTCGTCACTATAATAATATCTAGTCGCGGATGTTAATGAAGAATTCCAAGAACCGATAGATATATTTTTCCATTCAGTTGGTGTTCCTTTATAGTACACTTTAGTTAATTTATCACATAAATAAAATGCATAGTCACCAATGGTTGTTACATTACCAGGAATCACAATTTTTGTTAAATTTCTGCAACAATCGAATGTTCCATCCTCAATAGCATTTACACTATTTGGGATAATTACACTTTCTAAAGCTGTACAGTTATAAAATGCATGGTTTTCAATATATTTTACACTATCAGGAATTTCTATATTTGTCATTTTTTTGCAACATTCAAATGCAAAACGGTCTATTGTGTCAACACTATCTGAGATTGTTACGCTTGTTATTTTTTTACATTTAGAGAATGCAAATCTACCAATGGATGTAACATTATCTGGGATGATTATTTTTTCAAGTGACTTATTTTCTAAACCGGTAATAACGAATCCATCAGCGTTCTTAAAATAAGCAAAATCAATTAAGCTATTATGTATCTCGTCCCTATGATTTAATAGGATTTCATTAAAATGTTTATCTATATAACGATTTGTAAACCACTTATGTTTTTTACATTCTTCATAGATTTCTTTAATTTCAGTTCCTGAAACAATTATTCTTTCTCTTAAAATTATCGCTATTAAAGCTATAATTCCACTATTACGCTTAATAATCTTTTTTGTTTTATAAGCTAATTTATCAATGAGATGATCAACTTTTTTATCAATGCGTTTTAATTTATATTCACTATTCTTATATTCTTTGTCATCTAAAGGAAATAAAACATCTGAGTAGCGATTATATCCTTGATCAGAGATTAAAGCATGTGCTTGTCTTCTCGCAGATACTAAATCACTATTATTTCCAGAAAAAGCAGTATCTTTTCCGCAGAAGAATGCTTCTGATATATTTCCCGCGAGGGATTGCATTATATCTTCTTTAAGATCTCTAGCATCACCATTTCCCGGAGCATAAATAGTAAGTCCTTCATCATCATTTTTTGCATATGCACATCTAACATACCCATCAAATAATATGCTAAAGCAAGCATGTGCTGCTTCGTGAACACAAACATTCCAAGAAGGATTAATCAAAGATATATCTTTATCAAAAACATATTCATAAATAACTTTTTCAATAGTTATATTGTCAATAATTTCTTTACCATACTTTAATTTTACATCATTAAGTATCCTATCAATACTTTTGTAATCGTTATATTTTAATCCATATAAAATATCCGTAAGATATTCAAAATTAAAATCATCAGACAAATTAATTTCAAAATCATTCACTCTTTGTTTGAAAATTTCTATTAAGTTGTAATAGGTGAGCTTTAACTCTTGAATTGTATTAAAATATGATGCATTAAATAAATATGCATCATAAATTTTATCTGCATCCGAAGCAGTTGCGATTACAAGTATATTTTCTTCTTCATCAATGCCATTCATTTCACCTTTAAAAGCTGATAAGAAATTTTCATCATAAGATGCACAATAATCAATATCATCAATTAATATTAAACATTTCTTTAATTCATGTGCTTTCTCAAAGGTTGCTTTTAAATTATCTATAAGATTTCCTTCTGCATTGTATTTTAAAGTATCTATAGTTCCGTAATAAGCGATTTGATCAAGAATAAAGCTTTTTCCTAAAGCTTTATCACTTAAAATCAAAAAGCCTTTATAAGAATGTCTTCCTTCTTCAATTAATTTTTCACCATTTTCTATTTCAGATATATATTCAATAAGGTTTTTCTTTAAATTATTTTGTCCTATTACATAGTCAAATATATCTTCGATATTATGTTTACCATTAGGTTCATACCAATCAAATGGTTCTACTTCATTTTCTTCTAATTCTTCCATAATTAATACCATCCTTTAAAGTTTATCTTCTTTCAAAATATGCGCAGCAATTATTAGCATACCTTAAAGAATTATTATGTTTTTTACAAGGGCATCTAACAGTTTTGTCAATTTCAACTAATCCACCAGCTTTAGGTTTAATAGCGTTACGCATATAATCTTGAAAATATATGCAAAACGCACATAATTTAGTATTCTTTTCATTAACAGTCATATAATAAACTCCATTCACTTATTTAATAAATATTTTATAATTATTTAGTTTTGTTAGTTTCTTCTTTTTAAGCGAACTTTTCAAATTTCACTTTTAACCTGATATATTTAAATC
>CAVFKD010000056.1:0-3674 GCA_963623095.1 bacterium
ATTTTCCAATTAAAAATTGTAATTTGTGCAATAAGTTATGCTTTCTCGCTCTTATTTTAAATGAATTAACAACTTTTAGTCTTTTGATCAAACTCTGATTGTAGTTTGCGACTTCTTCAACATATTTTAAATCTTCTTTATGAATATCTTCTTTGTATAATTCATAAAATGTTTTTATTAATTTTGATTTAGGATTTTTAGAATTAAATGTTTCTTTAATTCTTTTCTTTGAAAATATTTTTTTATTACTTCCTATTTGATTGTTTGTATGTTGTCTATACATTATATATGAGTTTTGATCATATATAACTTTACCTACATACTGACCAATTAAATAAATCCAATAATCATGTAAATAAATATCCTTAGGATAATGCTTTCTTATTTCTTGAAATAGTTTATTATCAAATACTAAGGTACATCCAGTTGCGATATTGGATATTAATCCAGCATATCTAATTTTATTAATATTTTTATGTTCTTGATAACCGAGGAAATTAAGATTTTCATCCACTAAAGTTAAGTTAGAACAATACAATATACCTTTTTCACTTTCTTCTTTTTCAATTAATTTAATTGCTTCAATTAATTTATTTTCTTTCCATACATCATCTTGATCAGATAAAGCATAGTAATCGTATGTAGTATCACAATCAAATACCATATCGATAAAGTTATAAGTAAAACCTTTGTTTGATTTATTAACTTTAAATTTAATATTTGGATATTTATTAGAATATTCTTCTAGGATAGAAACTGTATTATCAGTTGATAAATCATCGTTAATGTTAATGTCAATTTTTAAATTAGCTTGATTTAAAAGACTATCTAATTGTTGTCTTAGATAGGTTTCACCATTATAAGTTGACATTAAAATTAAACAACTTTTCATAATCGATATCAGTCCTTCATCCTTTCATATTCATCATAAAATATCTTCATAGAATCATCATATACATCATTTTTATCATGGTAATCAAATAATCCCATTGTTCTAATAGGGTTACCATCCGCGGTACCACGTTTTATTTTTAACATAAATTCTTCTTTAGATTTGCAAAAATAATGATTAATTCTTACTTCATCATTAATATCATCATTCATTGCGCCTTCTACTTTAGTTCCATTTAAATTAACAGGATAAAATCCATCAATGTACATCGCGTAATGTGGGTTAAGAAAACATAGAGTTTTTCTTGGATTAACAAATGATTTAGTATGTCTATTCATATCAAAATCTTTGTTACTAGAATAAATAAATCTTTTTGTCACAGGTTCATTTTCATATTTCTCTAAATGACTAGAACCAAATATTGTCCAATTGATTTGAACTCCTCCAATAGATGAATCTTTATTAAATACCTCTTCAATTTTATTTAAAGAATTATTTTCCTTATTAAAAATAAATTCATCAATATCAATAACTCCAATATATTTAGATTCATACTTATAACGCATTAAACAATCATTATAAGCATCCATTTGTCTCTCTTTACCTGGCATATTTCTAAGAACAACTAATCCTTCATCAATATATGGTTTTAAAACTTCATAATAATTATCAGTTGAATTATTGTTGTATAGATATATTCTTTCAATGCCAATAAACTTGTGGTATTCAATCCATTCTTTTAAATATAAAGCTTCATCTTTAAAGATCGCACATAAAGCAAATTTATATGAATATCTATCTTTTTTTAAAGAGATTCTTTTTAAAGCTAAACACTTAATAACGCTGTAAGGGTATACAACGAAACAAAGCTTTTTTTCTGCATTAATACTTTTACCGAGCTTTATAACTAATTTGTTTCTAAATCCACTTTTAAATATATACATATTAATACCTAATCTTACCATTCGCGACATTAATTAAATGTTGACCATATTGGTTCTTCTTCATTGGTTCTGCAATCTCTAAAAGTTTTTCTTTAGATATCCAACCATTGTTATATGCAATTTCTTCTACACATGATACTTTTAAACCTTGGTGTTCTTCAATCATCTTTACAAATGCAGTTGCATCAGCCAAAGATTCATGAGTACCTGTATCTAACCATGTAAAACCTCTACCAAAGGTAATTACATCCAAAGAGCCATTATCTAAATACATTTGATTTAATGTAGTAATTTCAAGTTCTCCTCTTGGTGAAGGTTTAACTTGTTCCGCCATAGAAGATACTCCCTTAGGATAGAAATATAATCCTACTACTGCATAATTAGATTTAGGTTCTTTAGGTTTTTCTTCAATTGAAATAGCCTTACCATCTTTATCAAATTCTACTACACCAAATCTTTCTGGATCTGTTACATAATAACCAAATACGGTAGATCTTCCATTTTCTGCATTTACTACTGCATTATGTAATGCTTTTTTAAATCCATTACCATAGAAGATATTATCTCCTAGAACCATACAACATGGTTCATCACCAATAAAGTCTTTACCAATAATAAATGCTTGAGCTAAACCATCTGGAGAAGGTTGAACCTTATAAGATAGATTAATACCAAATTTAGAACCATCTCCTAAAAGATGTTCAAATCTTGGTGTATCTTCAGGAGTAGATATAATTAATATATCTTTAATACCTGCAAGCATTAATGTAGATAATGGATAATATATCATTGGTTTATCATATATAGGTAAAAGTTGTTTACTTGTTACCATTGTTAATGGATAAAGGCGTGTACCTGATCCACCTGCAAGAATAATACCTTTCATTTAATTAGTCTCCTTTTTATTTTTATAATGTTGTCCTTTTCTAAGTCCTACATATCTCGCGCCCATATCAAATGGCCATCTTAATAGAACTAAAATATCAAAATGAATCAACGCTTGTTTTAAAACATACATCGCAAGTTTAAAACCAGAAGAATTTGTTTTATAACCTTCGAATAATGCGACAGTCTTATAAAATTTACCGGCTTCATAATATCTTTTGTAGAGTTGTTTTAAAGTATATTTATGAGAATGTTCACATATTGCATTAGAAACATACATTTTCTTATATCCAGCATCTAAAATAATTTTCGCATATAATTGATCTTCATTCATCATCAAATCAAAGCCTTGGTATCCTCCAACACGGATGAATACATCTCTTTTAATCGCAGAGAATGCATCAGAAGCAAAAAATGCCATAATTTGCATTGATTCAATATCTTCCTTAGTTATGATGATGTCTTTATCACCATAATTCTTATTACGAATATATTTTTCAATATTATGCTTTAAGCAAATTTGTTTGCCATATGCATAAACAACTTCATCATTTATTTTACTCGCTAAATTGTGAATAGCTTTAGTATCATGAAAATTAATATCTTGAGAGCAAAATACAACAATATCTTCACTTGTATATTCTTCAATAGCTTTTTGTCTAGTAAGACTATGAGAGAATTCATTTTGTTTAAGTTCAAAAGAAATTACATTGTATTTTTTAAAAATATCTCTTATTTGATTATCGATATTTTCATCATCGCATAAAGTATGTGGGCAGACAATCTTAGAAATATTAATATCTTCTTGATTCTTTAAACAATTTAAAATTCTTTTTACTTGCTCAATATTTTTATATACTGGGCAAACAATATCAACATTTATCATTATTTTGCCCCCTCACGTTTTAAAACTGCAGGGATAGTTTTAAATATTAAACCTAAATCAAACATTA
>CAVFKD010000057.1:0-3473 GCA_963623095.1 bacterium
CCTTTAAAGGTGGAGGATGAATTTGTATCAACATTGTCTTTTTGAGGCAGATGGAAAACAAAATTTTTCCATTTAACAGGAATCGAAACTATAGTTTTAAGCCAAAAGTAAGAGAAAAGTTTTGATGCAAAAGATATAACTTTTGACTTTTTTGTGGGGGGGTTAGAATGGAAGTAGTTAAATTGAAAAGGAGATAAGAAGATGAAAGGTTTTAGAGCACATAGTGTTAGAGATGAAGACGAAGCACAATTAAAAGTATTTATTGCAAAAGATAAAGGTGATGCTCGATGTAATATGTATATAGTATCTGATAATTATTCTGCGGATATGGATGTATATATTACTACTTGTCCAGAAGATGCAAATATGCAAGTTAACTTAGTCTTCAAGGATAGTGATTTAAATGACTAAAAAGAATATATAATTTTATTATTTTGGCTCTCTTAAATCCTATGGGGTTTCACGGGGACGAGAGAAAAAGCAAAACAAATAAAAACTCTTAAATTTAATGGGGTTGAAAAGGAAGCAATTTTGCTTCCTTTTTTTGATGCACAAAATTTTTAATATACTTATTATCTTGAAAATAAGATTGTAATGTATAGCATACTAAATAAAGGTATGAATACTAATATAAACTAAATCTTTGTTGCTCTTATATGAATAACAAATAAGAAAGGATGTGAAACAATATGAGGGATTTTAGTCACACTTTTAAAATTAATTTAATGTAGTTAAGGAGGGGTTTATGAATAATGAAATAAAGATAGATGATATTATAGGATATAATGCAGAAAAAGAAGAAGCTAGGAAAATTATATATACTATAAATAATTATGATTCATTAAAAGATAAAGGGATTGTATTTCCTAAAGGCTTATATATTAAAGGGGCTACAGGATGTGGTAAAACAATGTTTGCGAAAGCTATCATGAACGAATGTAATGTAAATAAGGTTGTATTCCAGATGAATGATGAAAATGTAGTTGAGAATATAAAATCATGCTTTGATAAAGCTAGAGAAAATCAACCATGTATATTATTCTTTGATGATCTTAACTTACTAGTTACGAACAGCTATAAAATCAATAAAGATATTTTTGAAGTATTACTTTCTAATTTAAATTCTTTAGATAATTCAAATGAGGTATTTGTTCTATTTACATGGAATAATGGAGGACCTTATTTTTGTGATCCACCAAAACCTTTAGTTAGATCTAATAGGGTAGAATTAGTAATTGATTTAAATGGATGCTGGTATGATGATGTAAAAGAAGTAACTACTGCATGGGATAATGTATTATCTAAATACAAACAATTTGATCAAATAGATAGGAAACTAATAAGCAATTATGATTGCCATCCTTTTTATATGCAGAAAATCGCGAATGGAGGCTTAATTGAGGCTAAAAGAAAAGGTAATAATATAGCCACGATTAGAGATTTAGAATCCGCGTTTAGAGATATGAATAAATACACAATTATTAAAAAAGCAAGTAAAACTGAAGAAGATACTTATACGCTTGATAACATTGCAATGTTCATTGTTGAATATAAACTTACTGGTAAATTTATGGGTATCTTTTTAGAAAAGTTAGTTCAAAAACCATTGTTTCATGTATTTGGTCCAATGAGTGATGGAAGAACTATCAAAGAAATTGCTTATACATTAAGTCCTATTGTGCTAGAAAAGATGGTTTATGGTGACGAATTAAGACATAGTGATTTATTTGATCGATGCAAAAATATAATATTTAAAAACATTGATAATCTTACAGTGTTAAAAGAATCATATACTTATCCTTATTATGGATATCCTATGACGAAAAACAATTGGCATATAAGTGATGATAAACTTGAACAATATGAAGATATTGTTACTAACTTAATAACAAAAGGATATAATCTCGCAGAACAAATAATTAAAGAGAATTTATATATGTATTATGATTTAAAAAATATGTTTATTGATGGTTTTGCTTCCATTGAAGACATTAATAATTATTTAAACAAAATTAATAATAACCATATTTAGGAGGAATTTATTTTATGGGAAAAATTACATTAAACAATATCGCAGGATATAAAGAAGAAAAGAAACAAGCACTTAAGGTTATTGACTGCCTTAAGAATTATGAAGAATATACTAAAGAAGGTATTTCATTACCTAAAGGATTATTAATTACTGGTCCTTCAGGTGTTGGTAAAACATTATTTGCTACCGCGATTGCGAATGAATCCGGCGTTAAATTTATCAAATTTGAAAACAAAGATAATAATCCTATTGCTAATATTAAAAAATACTTTGATGAAGCAAGAAAGAATAAACCATCAGTTTTATTTATTGATGAACTTCAAGCATTAGTTAAAAAAGAATCTGATGAAAATGATAAAGTATTACAAGTATTATTAACAGAAATTGATGGTGTTAATACATCTGACGGCGTATTGGTTATTGGGGCTACTATTAAACATTGGGATGTTCCTGAAGAATTAAGAAGAAGTGGTAGACTTGAGCAAAATATTAAACTTGAAAACCCTGATCTAAATACAAGAATTGAAATATTAGATTATTATATGTCTGGCAATGAAGCTATGAAGAATATTTCAAGAGAGAAGATTGCAAAGAAATGTGCTTCTTTTAATGGATCAACTATTAAACAATTGGTTAATGAAGTATTAATCGATTGCGCATATAATAAAAAAGAACCATCTCTTGCTTTATTTGAAGCATATATACCTCAGTTAATGTATAGAGATTTAAAGAAGAAGAATAAAGAAAATGAATTAAATTTCATTATACCTCATGAAATAGGTCATTTTATTTGTAACTATGTTCTTAATGATGATATTGCAAGTATCTCAGTCGCTAAATATGGAAATGCCGCGGGTCAAACAACAAAAGAAGATAATGATTCAGATAGAATGTTAACTAAGAAGACATTGATGAATGAATTAATCATTCTTTTAGGTGGTATCGCGGGGGAAAATGTCATAGTTGATGATTGTACTGCAGGTGCATGTGAGGATGTAAAAAGAGCTTTAAGTCTTATTCATTCTTTAATGGAATCTGGAATGCTAGGATTTGATTTATTAACTTTCAACTATGGTGATAGATATAATGGAAAATTATTATTATCACAAAAGAGAATAGAAAGAATTGAATCTGTTGAATATGAATATTTCAATAATGCATATAACAAAGCTTGTGAGATTATTAAAGATAATATGTATATCTATGATTTATTGAAAGATAAATTAAAAGAAGTTGATAATCTATCAAGTGATGATATTTCTAAGATTTTAAATGATTATAATAAATAATAATTTAATAACTAAATTACTTACTTACATAAATAAAATCTCTTAGTAGAATTAAATCTATTAAGAGATTTTTAATTATTATATTAAAGTTAAAACTTCCAAGGGGGGAATATAATTGATTTGTGGAAGAATGATTATTGATGGGATATAAC
>CAVFKD010000058.1:0-3260 GCA_963623095.1 bacterium
CAATTACGCGTTAGGTCAACAAATGCGCGAAAGGTAGAACAATTACGCGAAAGCCTTATAACAAATGCACGAAGGGTGTTATCTTCTTAGGTTTAAGTCCCATACAGAGCATCATTAAGAACATATAGGTTTGATACAATGCTATCAAGCCTTTTTTCTTGCTAAAATGGGCTAAATTAAGACTTTTTGGCATAATTATCCATATTTTTGTACTTTTGTAGGACTTGTGAAGATCAATTCAGAGTCCTTTTTCTGCTTTTAGTAATGGTAGGCAAACGAAAGGTAGCAATAATCAAACGAAAGGTAGTAATAATCAAACGAAAGGCCCTATAGGCAAACGAAAGATAGCAATAATCAAACGGAAGGGTGTTAAATCTTTGAGAAAATAACTGTAGTTATCTAGAATAAAAGCAATAAAAATGCTATAATTTTATCAATTAAAGAATATGGAGAGGGATAATTATATGAAGTACCCAGAGGCTATAAAGACATTGAGACATAAAATGATATTATCTCAGATGGAGTTTGCAGAAAAGCTAGGTGTTTCTTTTGCTACTGTTAATAGATGGGAGACTGGTAAACACGATCCAACCATTAAAGCAAGAAGAATGCTTAAACCATATTTTAAGAAATATAAAATTGAGGTGGAGGATTAACTATGGGTAAAGAACTATCAAATCAAGAAAGAGATGAATTACATAGATCTATATGGAACATCGCTGATGAACTAAGAGGTTCAGTTGATGGATGGGATTTTAAATCATATGTATTAGGATTTATGTTCTATAGATATATATCAGAAAACTTAACTGCATATATCAATAAAGGAGAACATGAAGCAGGTAATAAAGATTTTGACTATGCTAATATGTCTGATGAAGATGCATTAGAAGCTAAAGAAGGATTAGTAGAAGAAAAAGGATTCTTTATTCTTCCATCAGAATTATTTTGTAATGTAACTAAAAGAGCATCACAAGATAAAGACTTAAATGAAACATTACAACATGTATTTATGCATATTGAAGAATCTGCAAAAGGTACATCAAGTGAAAATGACTTTGCAGGTTTATTCGCAGATATTGATGTTAACTCAAATAAGCTTGGAGCGACAGTAGTTAAAAGAAATGAAAAATTAGCGACAGTTTTAAATAAAATTGCTTCTATTAATCTTGGTAATTATCAAGATAATTCAATTGATGCATTTGGTGATGCTTATGAATACTTAATGAGTATGTATGCATCTAATGCTGGTAAATCAGGTGGAGAATACTTTACACCTCAAGAAGTATCTGAATTATTAACTAAACTCGCAATTGGAGATAGAAAAGAAGTAAATAAAGTATATGACCCTGCATGTGGATCAGGTTCTTTATTACTTCAAGCAATTAAAATCTTAGGTAAAGAAAATATTAGACAAGGTTTCTATGGTCAAGAATTAAATATTACTACATTTAACCTTTGTAGAATTAATATGTTCTTACATGATGTTGATTTTGATAAATTTAATATCGCAAATGAAGATACTCTAATTTCACCACAACATTGGGATGATGAACCATTCGATGTCATCGTGTCAAATCCGCCCTACTCAATTAAATGGGCTGGAGATGATAATCCATTATTAATTAATGATCCAAGATTTGCACCTGCTGGAGTACTTGCTCCAAAAGGTAAAGCAGATATGGCATTTATTATGCATTCTTTATCATGGCTTTCAACTAATGGAACAGCAGCAATTGTTTGTTTCCCTGGTATTATGTATAGAAGTGGTGCAGAACAAAAGATTAGAAAATATTTAGTAGATAATAACTATGTTGATGCAGTTATTCAATTACCAGATAATTTATTCTTTGGTACATCTATTTCAACATGTATCTTAGTTTTAAAGAAAGCAAAGACAGATACAAATGTAGTATTTATTGATGCATCAAGAGAATTTCAAAAGGTAACTAATAGTAATAAGTTATCACCAGATAATATTACAAATATTGTTAACTTCTATAAAGATAGAACTGATGTTAACTATACAGTAAAAGTAGCAACATACGATGAAGTTAAAGATAATAAATATAATTTATCAGTATCTACATATGTAGAAAAAGAAGATACAAGAGAAAAAGTAGATATTAAAGTTTTAAATAAACAAATTGATGATATTGTTATTAAAGAAGATGAATTAAGAAAAGAAATAGATAAAATCATCAAAGAAATAGAAGGTGATTCACATGAGTAAGTTGGATGACCTTATTAATGAATTATGCCCTAATGGGGTGGAGTATAAGAAGTTAAATGAAGCAACAGTAATGCAACGTGGGACATCAATTACAAAAGCTCAAGCTAAAGAGGGAGAATATCCAGTTATATCAGGCGGTAAAGAACCAGCTTTTTACTGTAATGCATATAATAGAGATGGAGAAACAATCACGGTTGCCGGCAGTGGTGCAGGCGCGGGTTTTGTTCAGTTTTGGAATTGTAAAATCTTTGCTAATGATTGCTTTACTATTAAAGGTAATGATTGCTTAAATACAAAATATGTTTATTATTATTTGACATCTATTCAAGATAAAATATATAGCACCAAAAAAGGTGGAGGAGTTCCACATTGCCATATTTCTTCAATTGAAGACTTCGAAATCCCAGTACCACCGCTACCAGTGCAAGAAGAAATAGTTAGAATATTGGATAATTTCACAGAGCTTACAGCAGAGCTTACAGCAGAGCTTACAGCTAGAAAAAAACAATATGAATATTATAGAGATGAACTATTAACATTTGGTGATGAAAGTAATGCAACATTAGGAGAAATTTGCGATTTTGTTAGAGGGCCATTTGGTGGTGCATTAAAAAAAGAAATCTTTGTAAATGAAGGCTATGCAGTTTATGAACAACAAAATGCAATATATTCAAATCTAAATTTCAGATATTTTATTGATGAAGAAAAATTTAACGCAATGTTAAGATTTGAAGTCCATGAAGATGATCTTATTATGAGTTGTTCAGGAACGGTAGGTAAAGTTATGATAATTCCTAAAAATGCACCTAGAGGTATCATTAATCAAGCTTTATTAAAACTTACACCACATGATAATGTTAACCCTATATTTTTAAAATATGTTTTTGATAATTACATAACAAATATTATGAATGAATCTGCAAGAGGAGGCGGATTAAAAAATGTTCCTTCTGTTGACACACTGAAAAATATTGAATTATACTTGCCACCTCTACCTGAACAACAACGTATAGTCTCTATCCTAGGC
>CAVFKD010000059.1:0-3133 GCA_963623095.1 bacterium
ACATATAGAAACGAGGTTCATCATTTTCTGCGACTTCTTCTTTTTTCTCTTCATGTGCTTTAAATAAGCTAGATAAATCAATATCTTTATATGAAATATTGGAAGTATTATCTTGAACTACAACTTTTTCATTTTCAGTATCATCTTTAATATGATTACCTCTAAAAGTAACAATAGTAATTAAGATAAAAAGCATAGTTAAAATAACAATAATTAATATGATTAAAAATTGTCTATTTTCTAATATATTGCTTAACATCACTATAGAATTCATATCTTAATTATCCTTCGATTTTATTTTTTGTAGATTTATTATCTTTCTTTGTTTCTTTATTTTCTTCTAAAGAAGTTAATATATCATCTAAAGAACTTAACATTTCATCTTCACTTTCAATAGAAGTTTCTTCTAATTTTTCAGTTTCTTCTTTTGGTGTTTCTTTTAATTGATTTAAAGAATCATTGTTATCGATAATTTCTTCCTTAGTAGGAATTTCTTCTTTTGAAGTATCTTTTACTTCTTCAATATCATTTTCTTGTTTATTAGAATCTTCTTCACTAGAGATAGTTTCTTCTTCATCTTCAATATCAGTATCAAGAGTTTCTTTTTCAACTTCTTTTGAAATAGTTTCAGTATCAATATCCATATTTAAAGGTTCTTCATTTTCTGTATTTAAAGATTTTTCTTTTCTTTGAGTAGATTCTTCTTCACTATTAAGAGATTCTTCATCTGTAGATTCAATATCATTAGGAGTAATTTCTTCTTGTTCATTATCTTTATCTACTTCTTCTTCAGTTATAGAATTTTCTTCATGTGTTTCTTCAACAAGATTTACTTTTTGTAAATATGGTAAACATTTAACTAATGATTCTTCATCAAAGATTGATTTAAATTCATCAGAAATAATTGCTGATGCATTTTCAGATTCATATAAAGAAGTTTGCTTTAATAATGGAATAATTTTAGAAGATAAAATTAAATCAATAACTTCATTTTCTTCTTCCTCAAGTGCGATTAATAATGAAGAATAAGTTTCAATTTGAATAGTTGAAACATTACCGATCTTAAAGTCAACATCATTAAATTTAGTTTCTAATTCATCAAAATGTTTAAATGAATTTTCTGATAAATAGAATTCTTTTTTAGAATCATAAATTAAATCTGCGAAGTTTGTATAAGAAATAACTTTTGGATTTGATTTTTCACCAACATAATCTTGTTTTCTTAATGTCATATTGATGACTAAAGAAGCTTCAATTAAATTATGTGACATTAATTCAACAAAATTAGGTTCAGTAGGAACAATAATATATTTTAATGAACGATCTAAAGAAATATTATGAACATCATTAACAACAATACTTGTTTCTTCTTTTTGAGTAATGCTTGAATCAATCATAAATCTTAATAATTGGTTGAAGCGTTGAATATTATCAACTTTAATTGGACATAAATTTAATAAAGAAGAATTTTTAGCTTTTAAGAAATTGTTTAATAAATCAGAATTTCTTCCATTAGTTACTAATAAATCATTGTAAGAATCATAATTTTCATCAAATGAAATAGTATCAATAAATGATTCTTCAGAGCCAAAGAAATTCAATGAATAGAACAAGAATTCTTTTTCTAATTCTTTATCATTTAAATTTAAAATGATTAATTTATTAGATCCTAACGCGGATAAGAATGATTTTAAGCTAGACTTATCAACAATTAATCCATTTTGTTCTAAATAATGATAATAAGTAGTAAATAATTCTTCAAAAGTCTTATATGCATAAAGTTTTTCTTTAGGTGTAGAAGATAAATTCACTTCTGTATCAACTTCATCTAAAACATATTCTTCTTCAGATTCAGAATTTGATTCATCATTAACAATTTCAATACCTTTTTCTACATTAACATTAACTGGTTTATTATAAACAATCTTATTTAATTCTTTTAAAACAAAAGTATTGTCTAATAAAGCATCAAGGTTTTCATTTGATGTAACAACTGCTTTTTTCTTTTTGTTTTTATTTAAGACAATTAAAGTAATAATATAACTAATTAAAGAAATGGAAGTTAAAGCAATATAAATAATTGTATCTAAACCAAATACACCAAATAAAAAATTAAGTATTAATAAAGTTAAGAAAGATAAAATTAAATATAAATGAATAATTGTTGCAATGGCGATTTTACCTTTAAATGATAATTTCTCTTCTTTCTTATTTTCTTTTCCAAAAGATTTAACATCTTCAACTTCAACCCATGAGAATTTATTATCTAATACTTCATTTAAAGTTACTTTGCTTTCATAAATATCTTTTGAATATGCATTGGATAAGAAGATTTGATAATCTCCTCCTTCAATACCATAACTTGAAGTTAATGTATCAAAATATGCGAATGTTAAATCATCAAATTCTAATGTGATATTACTTGTTTGATGAGCTTTTAAATAATAAGAAGCAAATCCTCTTAAGATTTTATATTTATAAATAGATTTAGAATCTTCTTTTTTAACAAATAAATAAACTACATCTTGTCCATCATAATCAGAATTATTATAAGCATTAAAACTAATTCCAGAAGGTGTTAATTTAAAGGAAGAATATTCTATCTTACAATAAGATAATCCTGTTCCAAAAGGAATTTTTTCATCTTCATAAACATTGTAATTAGGAACTAAGTTTAATATATCTTTATTGTTTTTAATAATGTGTCCTGCAGGATTAATTTTACCGGATAATGCATCAAATAAATTTAATATACCTTTAGAAGTAACATCTAAAGATAATAAGCATGCATCGACTCTATCAATAATATCTAGATAAGGAACATTGCTAGATTTAATTAATAAGATAACTTTCTTTCCAATTTTAGAAAAATAAGAAATTAATTTAATGTATTCAGGATTAATTTTGTTATTTTCTTTTACATCGGCATAAACTACTACTTTTGAATATTTATCTAAGTCTTGTTTTAATTCTTGTTCAAATGCATAAGTATGTTTAAAATCTGCGTTTAATCTTTTTACTTTAAAAGCAATATCTTTATCTCCTAAAGATTTAACATATTTTTCAATATTAAAATCACTAATTAAATTATTTTTTAAAATATCTGCATAATCGATATTACTCATTTTCGCAG
>CAVFKD010000060.1:0-3110 GCA_963623095.1 bacterium
ATTAAAATCTATAAAAATTTTCATCACTCCATAATGAAATAAAATGATAAATTCAAATTAAATAATAATACATCTTTAGAAATTTAATCTTACTTCTTCACCCCGTTATTTCCCAACACCTCCTTAATCTCTTTAACCTCTATTAGACCTAATTTATTTAGATCTTCATTATTAAGATTTATTAAATCATTTAAAGTATTAACACCTATTCTTTTTAAATGGCAATATGTACTTACTTTTAAATCTAATTCAGAAATATCTTTATTTAATAAATTATTGTCCATAAGTTTACCTTTCATTATCTAATATATTTATCTTAACAACCTTTAAATTCATCTAATAATACTTTATTTAAAGGATAATCATAATAAGCTTTATAAGAAGATTTATCATAATTCTTATTAATACCAATAGATGCAAACCCTTTTAATAAACGAGTATCATATTCATATTCATTAGCTTTTATAATATAAGGGTTCTTATAAGTTCTTAATAAACCTGTATAAGAATTTAAATAACCTTCTTCTTTAGAATATGTATTTAAATAATAGAATTCTTCTGCCTTTAATCTTTTAGAAAGTCTAATAGAACTAATCTTATCAATATTCTTAATAAAATATACATCTTCAACAATTTCTTTATTATCATCATAAGGTTTATATACTCTAGTTAATTTAAAATAATCACAAGCTCTTACATCTTTTAATAAAGAATCACATTCTTCATTCCAAAGATGATTCTTATCAACAAGGATAATAAGTTTTAAACCTAACCAATCATTTAACTTTCTTAAAGGACTATCAACCATATTATATTTATTTACTTCATCAATATATAAATCATGGTCATGAATAATATCTTTATACTTACTTTCATCATTACAATCAATTAGTTTACTAATTAAAGGTATTAATACTAACTTATCTTTTTTAGAACTATCATCCTTAAAATATTCATTAAAGACATTAGTTAATACATCAAATAAATTAACCGCACCATAACTATTATTAGCCTTAGAAACTATCTTATCTGCGAGATAATGATATGTATCATCATTATCATTTGTATCTAAGATATTCCATAATTTTAATATATTAATAATTCTATCAATTCTTTCATTCTTATTTGTTTTCATCTTTATTATCCCCTTTTAATTTCTTAATCATATTCTTAATACTATCTTTATAAGAATATTCATATTCTTTATTAATAAGACTTAAATCTACATAACACTCTATATCACCTTTATAGTTATATATAAGTCCTACAGAATAATTACCTCTATCATATTTATCTTTGATATCAATAGCTGTATAACCCTTTAAGAATCTAGTTTGTTTACCTTCTTTAATAACATATGGATTCTTAAAATCTCTTAATTCACCATTTGAAGTATTAATAAATCCTTCGATATTTTTATCTTTAAAATAGAATTCATCCATATTCATAGTTTTACCTAAATCTGACGCGGTATATTTATCTATATTAGTGCAAAGATATAAACGCTCAATTACATTATGTCCGTTAGCGAAATATCTTCTTAATAAAGGAAATACATCGCATTTATGACATCTTGACATCGCGTATCTTTTTAAAAGATATTCGTTACTACCTAACTCTCTTACTTTATAATCACTAAATACTGCGATAGATTTAGCTTTATGTAATTCATTGAAGAAATGAATTAATTCTTTATCATCATATCTACCTATTTCATTATCATAAAGTTTATAGTTTTCAATGATATTAAGATATTTAGATTCATCTTCTTCTAAGATTAATTTTGCAATTAATGGTACTAAATTAATATCATCATTAAATAATCCATACATCATATCATCTTTATATATATCATTAAGTACTTCGATAATTGTTTCAATTAATTTGTTTTCATCATGTAATTCATTATTGCTTCTATAAACAATCATAGAGGCAAGATTTTCTAAATCTTCATCTTTAGTTTTATAGTCTTCTTCAAAGATTCCCCATAAAGAAAGAACTTTCTTAATTTTTAAAATTGTTTCATTTTGTATTGTTTCCATAATTTATCCTCCAGTTAATTTAATTTTGACCTTCCATATCCATATTTAAATGCTTAATCATATTCACTTTATATTTAAATAAACAATCCTTATGATCATAATTAATACGATCTATTAACAATGAATCATTATTATCTTCTTTTAGATATACATAATAACTATCTTTCTTATAGTCATCTAATACATCAATGGATGTATAACCTTCAAGTAATCTAACTTCATCATCTTCTTTGATAATGTAAGGATTCTTATATGGAATCATAATACCTGTATTAACATCCATTAATCCTTCTTCATTATTATCACAATAATAAACATCTTTCATATTGAGTTGATTTGCTTCTCTTAAGGCAAGATTTTTATCTAAATTCAATATCACTACTACATCATCTAATACCTTATGACCATCTTGGAAATAACGTCTTTCTATTTTGTAATAAGGATAATCAGAACTTCTATGTTTACCTAAATAATAAAAGTTCATTAAGAAATCATTGCTTTGTTTTCTATATTGACTAAAAACTGTTATTGATTTAGCATTCTTTAATTCTTCAACGAATTTAACATATCTTAAATCTTGATAAATATTTATCTCATTAAAATAAGATTTATATCCTTTAATAATTGATAGATATTTAGTTCTATTTTCTTCAAGTATTAATTTAGCGAGTAATGGGACAATATTTACTTTAGAACGTAAATCATCGCTGAAGATTGCTTGATACATCTCAATTAAGACATCGACAATATTCTTTTTTAATACTTCATAAGAATAATCATTATTACATCTATTAATAATCATATTCGCACATGATTCTATATCTGATTTATAATATCTTAATCCATCAAATATTCCACTTATTGATAATACATATTTAGTTCTATATATTAATTCTTTTTTGTTTAAATCTTCTTCCATTTTAGTTATTTCCTTTCTTTAAATAAAAAATCCATCAATAATGATGGATTAAATATTATTAATACCATCATACAAGTATTAGCACCTTACTTCCGCAGGTTGCTTGAGGGTCATTAAGCTTGTCTCTCGCCTCATCTCTATGGTTTATA
>CAVFKD010000061.1:0-2172 GCA_963623095.1 bacterium
AAATAAAAGTAAATAAATTAATAATAATAAAATAATTAAAGTAATTACTCCTAAAACAATAAAGAAAGTAGTATTTGAAGATAATATAGTTCCTTGATTACCTCCAGCATTGAAGTATAAGAATAATAAGACAACTTGGGTAATTGAAAAAACACTAAAAATTAGTAGATATGGAATGATATAATTGTTTTTCTTTTTCTTCATAATGTTTTTTCCTTTCATATAAGTTATTATTTATTCTTATTTTTCTTCAATTCTTCTTTTTTTATTTTTAACATATCTTTACGTAATTGTTTTTTAGTTAATTTCCATTGATCCTCAAAGAATTTTTGGAATTTATAGTAAGTTATTTCTAATTCTTCAAATCTTTCTTTTGAAGTATATTCATTACTTGGAGTTAATCCTCCTATTCTTAAAGCATCAAGTTCCATTCGGATTAAATCATTTTCTTTATGTAATGATTCAATTTCTTTATTTAAATCATTATTTTCAGAAGTTAATGATGAAATACTTTCGTTAGATTTAGTTTCTAATTCTTTATAAGAAGATTCATAATTTTCTTTTTTAGAATTAAATTCTTCTTTTAAGGAAGATAATTGATTTTCTAATTCATTTATTTTTTCTAATTGTTCTTTAAGTAAGATTTCTTTTTTCTCTTCAAAAAGATTTCTTTCATATTCTAGTTCTTGTTTATGCTCTTCATTTATAGAATCAATTTCTTTTAAATGAGCATCATGAATATTATTAATCTCTTGTTGATGTTCTTCATTAATCAATTCAATTTGATGATCGTGTTCTTCATTTATTTTATTTATTTCATCGCTTTGAGTTTTTCTTAATTTATTAATTTCTTCATTATGAGAAGTAATTAAATCATTAATTTCTTGAATCTTTTTAAAGATTTCATCGTTTAATTCGACAACCTTTTTATTTAATTCTTCAATTTGAGAATTAAGTTCGTTAATTGATTCTTGAAGTTTAATAACTTCTTTTTTATAAAGAACTAAATCAAGAGTATCTTTTTCTAGTTGAATGTTTCTTTTTTCTAGAATAAGCATATATTCTAGAAGTGAAGATTCATTTTCACGAGCTTTCTTTCTTAATTTTTCAATTTGAGAAAGTAATTTTTTCTCTTCTTCTTGTTTTAAACGAAGTTCTTCTTCTTGATATAATTTTTCTAAATAATCATCTAAAGAATTACCTACTTTATAAGACACATAATCAAGTAGATTAATACTTCCATATAATTCATTCGCGACATTTTCTTTAAATGGATTAAATTTAGTTTCTACTTCTTCAAAGCTAAATCCATCTCCTTTATATGATGCGATAAAGTTATATAACGCAAGAGCATTTTTAAAGTTATTATTCATCTTTAAAATGTTAGTTCTTGTAATTGGAGGTTTAATCATTGGTGATTTAGAAACTTGAACCATTAAATCTGTTTTTAATAAAGATTGAATGATTTCATTACAATTAGAAATTCTTGTTACTAATTCTTCACTTTCTTTATCACTTAATGGGAAAGGATTATTAATAAGGTGTTCATCTAATTTAATTTCTAAATTAATATTCTTTTTATCTAATTTAATTTCTTTATGTAAATATAATTTACTATCATAAGTAGATCTTATTTCTTGAATTTTAGTGAAACGATAAGAAATAAATGTCTCTAAATATTTTAATAACATGTATAAGAATCTATTTTCATAAATCGCATAATCAGATAATTTCTCTACCATGTAAAGTTTATCAGGAACTAAAGTATCACCTTCATGTTCAGGAACATGGGTAATCATATTTGAATGTTTTGCAAGATGTTCTACTGATTCACGAGATATTTTTCTTACTTTTGAAATTTCAACAATTTCACCATTAGTTCTAATGAATTGACGATCTTCTTGAACCGCTTTTTCAATAAATACTAAACCTTTTTCAATTTCTTCAACCCAATCAGATTCAATATAGCATTTAAATTTAGTCGACGTTAAAAGATCCTCTTCAACATTAGATTTTTTAAGGTTTGTTAAATCCTTTTTAATCTCTAATGATGATGAAGTTGACTTATTAAATTCTTTATAGGCTCTATAATAAACGTCTAACTTTGTCATAAATAACCTTTCTAAATACTTTGTTCAATGGTTAAGAGAGTCTCTTTACATTGAATTAATG
>CAVFKD010000062.1:0-2051 GCA_963623095.1 bacterium
GAATTATTTATTAAAATGTATTATAATATATATATAAATTAAGAAAGGAAATTAAAAATTATGAAAAGTAAAATTATTGTATGCAGCCCTGATTGTGTTAATGATATTGTAGAGGATATTGCAAGAGAAGGCTATAATTTATTAGGAATAGAAGAAAGAGATAAATATGGTTATGAATATGTTGTTGTTTATGAAGGAAATTATTTAGAAGGGTGGAGTGAATTAGATGATGATGATTATGTAGATGAGGAAGATAAGGAAGAAATTAGAAATAAGTTTAGCAAAATGACGATGGATATTAGCTTATATAATTATTTAGATGATTATAATGATTATGCAATTGGTGGAAATGTTATAGATTTATTTTATAGCGGAAAGCTAATTGTTAACGGAGAAAAGGAAGAAGAGGAAGATTAATAAAAATACATTAAAAAGGACTTGAAAAAGTCCTTTTTTTATATTATAATATAAATAAAAGGAGTAAATTAAAACTTATGAAATGTTGTATATGTGGAAAAGAAATTAAACAGTATGGAAATAATCCTGAAGGAGCATTAGATGAAAAAGCAAATCTAATCAAGTGGAAAGCTGAGGATAGATGTTGTGATGAGTGTAATGTAAATTATGTTATTAAAGGGAGAATTGCTTTAATGTATAAAATGAATAACAAAAGCATTATTAAAGCAATGCCTAAAAATCTTGTAAAAAAAGAAATTGCTAATCCTGATAACACTAAGGATTAAATACTAAAAAGGTGTTAGAAATAACTCCTTTTTATTTTGTATGAATAAAAATAAAATAAAAATAATTTAAAAAAGTACTTGACTTTCTGCTAAATATATTATATAATATATATGTAAAGAAAGAAGGAAATATAACATATGACAAAAGAAGAATTAAAAGTAAAATTGGATGCCTCACAAGAAAGAGTTGATAAGAGATTAAATACTTTGAGTAAGGTTTGTAAGAAACTTAATTTAGACAAAGATGAAGTTTTAGAAAGAGCTAAGAACTTTGACCATCCATTTACTTATAATCATGCAAGACAAGAAATTGGTTATGATATGGAAGGTGTTTCAGACTTGTATGACAATATCTTTAAATTAAAGGATTTAGAAGAAGTTAGAAATAATTGGAAAACTAAATATGATGCAAAGGTAGCAGAAGATAGTGTGGAGAAGGTTCAAGTTATATGGGATTTCTTAACTGAGTGGGAAAGTAAATGTATTGAATGGTATTTACATAATGCGGAAAGATACTATCAATTATCTCAAACATTCGCAGATGATTATGAACAATATACAATAGAATATGATGAAACAAATCCAAAACCTGATAGTGATGATTACTCAACAATGAGAAGATACGAAAATTTAAGAAGAGGTTATTTTAATAGATTCCAAGAGAATTATTTTATGGAAATAAATAACTTAACTAAAGAAGTCACAAGAATTAGATATAATTATAAGGATGGAAGACAAGCTGAAGCAATTAGTTATGTTGTGGATGAAGACAAATTAAAGAAAGTAATAGCACAAGAAAAAGAAAGAAAATATAAAGATTTAGTTACTAGAGTTCAAGATATAGTTGGAACTATTACAAATGCTGAACATTTAAGTATTGGGAATCAAAATGGAGAATTAAATGGTTATGTAGAAGGAACTAATGGAAAGTGTTCGGTAGAAACAATTAGCGCAGGAGGATGGAACATACAATGTTACCATTACAGAGTTCTAATTCATAGAATTTAATTGTATAATTATAAGGGAAGTTAAATAAAACTTCCCCTTCTTTGGACCTTTAGTTCAATTGGTTAGAGCCTTACAAGATCCATCACTTCCGACATCAATTAAGATGAAGGCATCGTCCTGGATAAGACGTTGTAATGAAACTGTCCGAGGTCTAATCCACGACTGATGCGCCTTGGCTATAGGCGCATCTTGTTGCAAAAAAACAAGAGGGGTTTCTAAGCAAATAGATTCTTCCCCTGTGGTACAATTAAAAAGAAAATGAGTCCTCTCGCGTTAAGGTTAAGCGCCCAATTATACAGG
>CAVFKD010000063.1:0-2019 GCA_963623095.1 bacterium
AATTAATCCTCCACCTCAATTTTTTATATTTGTAAAATCCATTTTATATCTCAATGTCTTTATAACTTCTGGGTACTTCTTATAATTATCCTTTCACTATATATTTATATAAAAATATTAACATTTTTCTTACTTTTATTCTAGATAACTATAGTTATTATCCCATAATTTAACTACATTTCGTATGTTATCAGTTTTACTCAATATTTAACTCATTTTTTAATTAAAAATCAAATTTACTAAACATGTTAATTACTATTTAAAGCATTTAATAATCTTGTATTAAGCAATGCTTTTTTAAAACTTTCTATTGATAATTTTAATACATTATTCGCGATTGCTTCAATTACCTTAGGATATTTATCTGGTTCATTCTTTAATGTTGCAAGAAAACTAGATGTATCACCCATGTTAGTCATTTTATGAGGACATGGACCATATATAATATCACTATATTCATTAGAATATTCTAATTTCGCAGTATTATAATGTTTGATATCATCATAGTCATTTACAAATTCAATTTGATTACTAGGAATACCCATTTTTCTAGCGACCATTAAATAATTATCCTTTTTCCCTGCGAGAGCTCCTATAACTAATATTTTATGTTTTTTAGGATAAACAGGAAATTTATCATCATCTAAAGTAATTTCATATTTTTTTAGAAATTCGTCTAAGCTTTCTTGGTCATCGATGCAAGAAAGTTCAATATTTATTTTAGATATTAACTTATGAACGATATTTGATTGCATACCTTGACTAATAAGCATTATAAGTCCTCCGAAATATCATCAAAGCAATTATTAAGTTGTACTTGTAATTGTTCTAGTTCTTTCTTTAAAGCATTATACATATTTAATTTGCTTGAATACTTTCTCGCGAAGTTTTCTTGTTCTTCAAGAGGAGGACAAGAAATTATAATTTTCTTTATATCAGAAACTGTTATAGTTTGAATAATCGCTCCTCTTTGAATACTTCTAAGAATTTCTCTTCCTTCATTTGAAGATAAAAACATTTTTAAGAACAAAGGATTAATTAAATTTAATCTAGGTCTAATACAAATCATTCCACCAGTTAAAATGATATCTTCTTCAGGTTGATGATCAACAACAGTAATTTTAACTTTAGAGCTTTTAGATGTTACAACAATATCATTCTCTTGAAGTCTAAACTTCATTAATTTCTTATCAGGATTATCAATATATGTTAATTTATCCCATGATATAAATCCATCTTCAATATCACTAGAAGTAAGTAATCTTGTATAAGATTTATCTTTTGAAATTTGTTTTTCAAAATTATGTAAAGTATATTGTGAACCTTGGAAAACATCTGCGACTTCTTCTAATACTCTAGGATATTTAAATTCTCTTTTCTTAGATAATAATTTTTCAACCGATAAATCATCTCCATCGATAAGTTCTTTAACATCCTTACCTTCTAAAGAATTATATTGTTCTACAATTCCTTTTATATCAACTCTAACATCTTTTTCATCTGTAGTAGCGAAGTTAGAAGCATCCATAATTTTAACTTTAGTATTATTCATAGAAAAAATTACAAGATTAGTTGCGATAGATGTATATCCAAGTAATCCAGAAGGTAAAGAAATAATACCTTCAATTAAATTATTTTCTAAAAGATATTTTCTATAGCCCTTATCACTAGTTGAAAATAAACATCCAGAAGGTAATAAAGCAATAACTTTTCCATTTGGTTCTAAAAATCCAAGAAGTTTTTCAACAAATAACCATTCTGATTTAGTTCTTAAAGTAATACCTTTTTTATATAAATCAGTTAAGTAATATAATCTTTCAATATTATATTTCATACCTAATGGAGGAACAACGATAGCTTTATCAAATAATGGAACATTTTCAATTAAAGCATCTCCTTGATAAGTTGATAATTCAATATTTAATAATCCGAATATCATATTAGAAATATTTACGTTATTATTATTTAATTCAATTCCATGTAATTCATTATTCTTATTATTTAAATAAGCATTAGAGA
>CAVFKD010000064.1:0-2013 GCA_963623095.1 bacterium
CAAGAATTTATTATAAATATTATGAATAGTTATGGTTATATAGGAGTATTATTACTTCACATAGCCTGCTTTATCAAACGGATAAAATCTTATTCCTACTCTTCCAACAATATCTTTTTTACTAAAGTTTCCAATTATTCTGCTATCTTTTGAAACAGGTCTATTATCTCCTAAAACAAAGTATTCATCATCTTTAGTTTCAACTTTGAAATCATCTGTATCTTTAAAATTCAGTTTTGTTTCTATTAGTTCTCCATTTATATAAAGTTTATTATCTTTGTATTCAATTGTTTCATTTGGAAGTCCAATTACTCTTTTGATAATTCTATCATTATCTTCATCATTGTTAACTACAACTATATCAAATCTTTCGATTGGTTTTATTCTATAAACTAATTTATTTATTATAACTAAATCATGATTGTTAAGAGTACTTTCCATACTACTTCCTGAAACTGCTGCTGGTGTTACTAAGAATGTTCTAATTAGTACTACTATTAAAACTATATAAACATAGTCTTTTATTGAATACCATATTTTCTTCATTTAATCTCCTTTTTTTAATAAAAAATTAGGTGTAAAACCTAATTTCTTTCTTTAATTCTAAAGCTTCCTGTTAATCCTTTTAAGAAGTTAAGTTTAGCTCTTCTTACTTTTCCTTTTTTAACAACTGTAATCTTATCGATTAATGGGCTATTAACTGGGAAAATTCTATTAACTCCAACGCTTCCGCTTTTCTTTCTAACAGTAAATGTTTCAGATACGCTTCCACCTTTACGAGCAGTTACAATTCCTTCGAATGCTTGAATTCTTTCTCTTTTACCTTCTTTGATCTTAACATCAACTCTTACTGTATCTCCAACTTGGAAATCAGGAACATTTGGGTTGATTTGTTTCTTATTGATCTTGTCAATTAGATTCATACTATATTTCCTCCTTTGTGCTTTATTTAATCATACATAAATGCATCGGATTAAGCGATATAATAATAACACAATTTATACACATTGTCTAGTTTTTTGGCTATTTTTGTTAATCCTTTTTTAAAATGTATACGCATCATTAGTTAAAATGTATACACTAATAATGTTATACTATACCTTGTAAGGAGGTATATTTTATTATGCATAATAAAAAATATGCATTAAAACTTATTCAAGATAAAATAAATGGTTTAAATAATTATTCATATTCTCAAATTGGTTCTCTTACTGGATATACAAAGACTCAAATTTATAGAATGTCTGTTACATTAAACAAAAAGGATATTGATTCTATGTTAGTTCATGGTTTAACTAATAAACCTTCTAATAATTCACCATCAGACAAAGAAATTGAATTTATTAAGAACTTTAAGAATAAATATCCAGTTATTAGTATAACACAATTTCAAGATATTTATCATGAAGATGTTATTTGGAATCCTAAAATGGCTAAAACCGTTAAAGACAATAATCTTAAAGTTAAAAGTTATTCTTTCTTTGAATCTTTGTATGAAAAGTTTAATTGGATTAAACTTATCAAACACAAATGTTTTAATAAAGAATATGATTCACATCCTTTAAGGGAACCATCTCCACAAAGAGGTATATTAATTATGATTGATGGAACTCCACATGACTGGTTTCAAAATGATAGAAAATCATCATTACATTTAGCCATTGATGATGCTACTGGTGAAGCATTATGTGGTTGGTTTATGCCTACTGAATGTTTAGAAGGATACGTTCATATGCTAGAAATACTAGTTACAAAGTATGGTATTCCAGAAAACATTTATTGTGATAAACATACTATTTTAATTAGTCCTATTGATGGTGAATTGACTAACTTTGGTCATATGTGTGAAGACCTAGGCATTAACATAATCGCAGCTAACACACCTCAAGCTAAGGGTAAAGTAGAAAAATGGAATAACACCATTCAAAACAGATTAATCAATGACATTAAAAGATATAATATTAAATCTATTGATCAATTAAATACATTTTTTAATGATTATTATTGTAATTA